>CALYBB010000032.1 GCA_944393715.1 uncultured Alphaproteobacteria bacterium | reverse complement strand
TAGTTACAAATAATGAAAATGGTATTGGTGAAAAAATTACCAGAGAAAGATTATATAGAGTTATCAATGGGCAAGGGAGTAAAGGTGAAAAAATTGCTTGGAAATATAGTGAAGATAAGCCTTATCTATCCAATAATTCTGTCAGAGTATTTAAAATCGAAAATACAGAATTAAAACTTAATGATTTAGAAAAAGCTGAAAAATTGAAAGAACAAGCCAAATTAGAATTTAAAAAGTTAAATCCTAATGCCGAATTTTCAAATGATTTTGATATTTATAATGAATTGTCAGCACTAAATCCAATAAGAGGATAGAGGTAGAAAATGGAGCTGACATCTTTACAAAAATCAACCGTTATGGATATTTTGGATTTATATAATCCGGAAGAAAAGGTTATATGCGAGTTTAAAGCACCTACAGGGTCTGGAAAAACTCTTATGGCTACTTATTTGATATCTTCAATTATGGAAAGAAATCAAAATGATAAATTTGTATTTGTAATTGCTACACCCTCATCTTCATCTTTGCCATATTTTTTTGAACAGAAAATCAACAAATATAAAAAAGATTTACCATTTTCAAAGTTTGATGTTGAGTATATACAATCTCCTTCAACAGCCAAAAGTGATAAATCTGAGGCTCTTCCTAAAATTATTTCAGAACCAAATAAAGTTTATATTTTTGGAAAATCATCCTTTGGAAAAGGAAGGATATTATCTGAATATGGCATTATTGATGATTTTGTAAAAGCAACAATAGATAAAAAATATAAGTTGATTTATATTCGGGATGAAGCTCATATTGGTGGAGAAAGTCTAGACAAAGGCACTTTAGCACAAAATTTTGAAAAGATGATGTCTGAAGCTGCGTCTTTTGTCTTGAAAATGACAGCTACTCCTGATTTTAGAAATCAAATTACAAAAAAAATTATCTTAACAGAAAATGAGCTTAATAATCCAGTATTAAATGAAGGAAAATACTTATTAAAAACAAATCCTGTTGTGCTTGTAAATAAGGATTTGAAAAATGATGATATTTTGGATAGTGCAATAGAAAAATTTAAAGAGATTAAGCAAAAATATCAAGATCTTAATATCGGTATTAAACCTGCTATGTTGATACAAGTTGATAATGATTCAACTAAGGATGCCGTAAAATCTAGGGAATTTAAAGAGGCATTAGAAAAGGTAAAGAAAAAATTGCAAGGAGCAAATTTTGCATGGGTTCAATATTTTGGAAATAACGATAAAGATTCAAATAGAGTTTATAAAAATAATTTTTCTTTAGACGACATAACTGCAAATAATAATGATATAGATGCTATTATCTTCAAAATAGGTCCGGCTACAGGTTGGGATATTCCTCGGGCTTGTATGTTGTTGCAATTAAGAAAAGTATCATCATCTAATTTAAATATTCAAACTTTAGGTAGAATAAAACGAAATCCATATCCAAATTTAGAAAAAAATGATGTTACGGATGATTATTATATATACTCGAATGTTGATAATGATGAAAATAGTGCAGTGATGTATAATTTTAAAGTTCGCTCACAATTTGAAGGAGAAAATTTTCTATCTATTGATATTACCAATAAAAAAGATTTGATAACAGCAAAACCTCAACCTGAATTTTTTAAACTCTTTGAGGAATTCTTATCCGAATATGAACAGTTAATTTGTCAAGAAATAAATGATACGTTTATTCAAAACATGACAGTTTATCGAAAAGTTCTTAGCATCGTCAACGAGCATCAAATATATACCGATATTTCTAATCCTTTTATTTTTTTAAGAGATTATAATAGATTTATCAATGCTAATAAAAAGCTATATAATCTTATAAAAAATAAAGTAGAAGTCTTCGCAAAAGAGATAGATATATCTAAAGAGTTTGTATTTACGGTTTTGTTAAAGACGTTCAAAGCAGATATATTAAATATTGTATCAAAAACAAAAACATATCTTCCAAAATATAAAATAGTAGAACAAGTTTATGACCCGCGTTCATATACGCAAATTTTTAATGATAGTCCAGAGCAAGATGAGAGAGTACCAAAGTATGGTTATCTCTTTGATGTGTTTAATAATGATGAATTAAAAAGTAATAGACAGCCCTTAGATTCAACGCCAGAAAGAATTGTTTATAATAAAATATATGATTTTGCAGAATATACTAATAGTATAAAATTATGGGCTAAAAATCAAACTTCATCAAATATTTTTGGTGAATACTTAGATGATGATAATAATATTCGTCATAGTTATTTTGATTTTATTATAAAATTTAAAAATGGTTTCTATCTTTATATCGAAGTTAAAAGTAAAAATGATATAAACGCTGAAAAGACTAAGCAATTAGAGAAAGCTTATAAAGATTATTTTGAAAATATGGAAAAGGATTTATTTGCTCCTAAGTTAGCTATTTCAGTTTGGAAAGTAGATAAAGGAACATCAAAAATTGTAGCAGACACTTTTTATGATAAACGCACTATAAAAGAAGACTTAGCAAAAGTACCGATAAAAACTTTGCTTGATAAACTTTCTAAGTTAGAAGTTTCTTAATTTTAGTTGTTTATCTCGGAATACTTACTCAAAGGATAGCTGGGTGGATTAAAAAAGGCGCTCACTTACAAGCGCCTTTGGCATTATTCATTGAAGTAGTTTCGTAAATAATCTTTCAAATCCGCGGTATGGACACGTATCTGTTCCATCGTGTCGCGGTCGCGGATGGTTACTGATTCCGGCTGGTTTTCAATCGTTTCAAAATCCACCGTCAAACACAACGGTGTGCCGATCTCATCATGCCGGCGATAAGCCTTGCCGATATTGCCGGTATTCTCCAGCGCCACACGACCGATGCCGAGTTTCAGCAAGCTTTGCTTAATCTCGTGGCATTTGGCCATAATCTGCTCATTGTTCTTTTTCAACGGGATAACAGCCACCTTAATCGGCGCCAGATGTTTTTTAAGTTTCAAAACCACACGGCTGTTGCCGCCGCCCAAATCTTCTTCGGTATAAGCCTCGGTCATCACCGCCAAAACGCCGCGGTCAACCCCCATCGACGGCTCAATCACAAACGGCACCACCCATTTGTTGTCATCGGTCATAATACACAATTTTTGTGTTGATTCCTTGTTTTCGTGGCATTTTGAGGTCAGGTTCATTTCCTCTTGCGCTTTGGTGTGGTTGCCGAGGTCATAGTCCGTGCGGTTGGCAATACCCTCAAGCTCTTCCATTCCGTGCGGAAACCGGTATTCAATATCATAACAGGCCTTGGCATAATGTGCCAAATCTTGCTTCGGTGTGGTGTAGATATTCATATTTTCGCGCTTAAGGCCTTGTTCTTCCCACCATTTAATCCGCGCTTCTTTCCAGATTTCGTGCCATTTTTCATCCTCCCCGGGCATCACGAAATACTCCAGCTCGGCCTGTTCAAACTCGCGCACCCTGAAGATAAAATTGCGCGGCGTAATCTCGTTGCGAAAAGATTTGCCGATTTGCGCAATACCGAACGGCAGCTTGCGCGACGTTGCGTCAACCACGTTTTTAAACTGGGTAAAAATCGCCTGTGCGGTTTCCGGCCGCAAATACCCGAACGACGAGCCGTCATCAACCGGCCCGATAGAGGTCTTAAACATCAGGTTGAACGGCCGCGGCTCGGTCAAATCCGTCGACCCGCAGTTCGGACATTTGTTGTCTTTCAAATGATCGGCTCTGAAACGCCCTTTGCATTTTTTGCAATCCACCATCGGGTCGGAAAAAGTATCCTCGTGCCCCGAATAGTGCAAAACCTTTTGGTTGGTCAAAATCGCCGCATCTAATCCCTCAACATCATCGCGCTCATAGACCATCGCCCGCCACCACGCGGCTTTCAAATTGTTCTTGAGCTCAACGCCGAGCGGACCGTAATCATAAACCCCCTGCAAACCGCCGTAAATATCGGCGTTTTGAAAAATAAAGCCTCTTCTTTTGCACAACGAAACCAGTTGATCCATTGTTGTTGCAGCCATTTCAAACCTCTTTGTCCGTAAATTAAAAATTAACCTCTAATGTTTTATAATGATAAATTCCAAAAAGCAAGCGGAGATATCAAACCAATGGCAAAAAAACTCACAAAAATAGCTTTTATTTACGATTTTGACGAAACTTTAAGCACAACTTATATGCAGGATTACATTTTAATTCCGGCCTTAGGCGATAAACCGGACCATTTTTGGGCTCAGGCAAACCAATGGTCGCGCAATCATTGTGCTGACCAGATTACCGGCTCAATGTATTATATCCAGCACACTGCCAAAGAACGCAACATTCCTCTAACCAAAAAATTCTTGTGTGATGCCGGCAAAACCATCACTTATTTTGAGGGTGTTGAAACATGGTTTGATCGCATTAATGCCTATGGCGCCAAACTGGGGCTTGAAATCGAACATTATATCATCTCCGCCGGTATGGAAGAGATTATCGAGGGCTCATCCATCCGCAAGCATTTCAAAGATGTATTTGGCTGTTCGTATGCCTATGATAAAAATGGTTTTCCGATCTGGCCGGCACGCGTTGTTAACTATTCTACCAAAACGCAGTATATTGCTAAAATCAACAAAGGGCTGAGCAAAACTGAAGACCGTGCCGTCAATGAATATATGCCGGATGAACAACGTCCCATTCCCCACCGTCGAATGATTTACTTTGGTGACGGCATGACCGATATTCCGTCGATGAAAATCATCAAAGAACGCGGCGGCAATGCCATCGCGGTCTATCGCCCCAAGAGCAAACACCGCACTAATGCCCTAAAACTTCTGCTGGATAATCGTGTCAATTTTGCCCTGCCGGCGGATTACCGCGAAAATTCTGAGCTTGATCACGTCGTCAAAACCATTTTGGATAAACTGGCTAAAGAACGCGATCTTGAATTTTTGAAAGTCAAAGAAGACAAGAAGAAAAAACGCATCCAAGACGCCGAAAGTCTGACCAAAAAGATTAAGGCTTTTGCTAAAAAGATCACTAAGAAGCAAAAAAAGATATAGCCGTTGGTTTTTTATTTTTGCAGCCGCACTTTCATAGCAATCCGATGCTTTTCATGCGGGTTGAGGCGTACAAAAGAAGCGCCCTGATTAGCCGGCTCTACACAAACAAAATTTTTGTACTGGCCGGAACTCATCTCGGCTAGGTCCTTGCCCGGATTCCACACCACCGTGGTATTTGAGCCTTCTTTTTCGATAATGATAGAGCGATTGAGGGCGGCATCGGCAATTTCTATGCGGTTCGTATGGTTAACAAAGGCGGCGTCAAATTCGCCGTTGATATGCAAATCGCCGTCCAAAGTATAAAATTGTCCGTCAAGCGCGCTTCTGTAACGTTGCCCCGACAACCCCTTTATCACCACGGCATCTAATGACCCAATATTAAAATAGGCGTGTAATGCCTCGCCAAACATCAAAGGCATATTGCTGTTGTTGGTCGTTTCAAGAGTGTACTCCAAACAATCCGTAACCTTAATAACCAAACGAAGTGAGGCATCGAGACTGTATTTTTGATCGGGAATCAGCCAAAATTCGGCTTTCATTTGAGCCTCATCAACTACGGCATTAGCCATGCGCCAATTAGACACCCGCGCAAAACCATGGCGGGGAAAACAACTGTTCAGCTCTTCTTCGGCAAAACGCGGCCAGCTTATCGGCACGCCGCCCCGAATGGAATGAATACGGTCAAATTTATTTAACGCTCCGAGCCAGAAAACATCCTCCTCGCCGCGTGGCCGATACGAAACCAAATTGGCGCCCCATGGAGAAATTTTGCATTCTGCCTGCTTGTTGCTTAACGTCATCAATCCTTTATCCATCGGTATATCCCTTCATAATATCTTTGCTATGACAAAAACATACCATCTCAAAAACCAAACTTCAAGCTTTCGTTCGGCAACTTTGCAAAAGCTTTTATGCTGAATTTTCAAAAACTAAAAAAAATCCTTGCCAAATAAAAATTTTTAGCGTACATATAAGCACAGCGAATTTGCTGCCGCCGATAAAACATTGCGGCGGATTATTATTGGGGTGTCGCCAAGTGGTAAGGCATCGGCTTTTGGTGCCGACATTCGTTGGTTCGAATCCAGCCACCCCAGCCAAATAGCTTATAAGACCTTGTTTTTACAAGGTCTTTTTTTATTGGGCTTTG
>CALYBB010000031.1 GCA_944393715.1 uncultured Alphaproteobacteria bacterium | reverse complement strand
GATGTCCCTTCGGCGAAGCTTATTTTTGCGAACCCACTTCTGCGGGAGAAGAAACCCCGACCGAGGCTAAAATTATTGACTGTTCCGTCGGCAAGGTTATGTATGATGACTATAATTGCTACAGCGGTTTCCCCGCCGACCATTCTCCGGTGGCCTTTATTGTCCAAGCCGATACGGTGGCTAGCGACGACACCAAAAAAGGTATGGCTATAGCTCTGGAAAATAAAAAAAATAGATGGGGATCATTGAGTATTAATAACTGGGAACGTTTTTGGAAAGATACAGGCGGTAGTTTTAAAGAGGAACTTTATGGAAATACCGATAGCGGATTAGGTAATTGTACTACGGAGAATTATGATCAAGGAGAAGGTGGGCTAGGTGCTGAATGTTCTCCTTACTTTACTACTTATAGAGCCTGTCAATGGGATGCTGAGACAGGAGATTATTTGGGAACAACCGTAAAAGTATCAGAATATATAACCACCGGTTGTGAGACTTTAGGCCTATGCAACACTTATCATCCTTGGATACAAAATAGGGCTATTACAGACTTTGCTACCCAAGCTGGGAAAAAAATATCGGCAGGTTATTTTGAATTTACGTCTTTTGTTCCCAGTGCCAAAGAATTAAAAAAACTGGCTGATATCCAAACCGTATTCAAGGAGACGCTGGCGGATCTGGAAGAACATTACAGTAGTTTTTCCGCTCAGGCACCGGAAACCAGCGGTTGTTATTGGACATCTAACGAAGCTGACGCGGAAAATGCTTTGGCTGTTAATTTTGACAGCGGCAAGGTTGAAGCAAAAAACAAAGAAAGCACCTGCCAAATACCGACCTTTTTCTTTTATGGTTCTGACGTAACTGATGATGTGATAGACATTAATGGAATGTGTAACTTTAAGGATAGTTATTATCCGCCTTTCAATTGGCACACTGGCGTCTAGGCCGTACAGTAACAGCCGCGGTTTTAGTGATTTTTGATCTCGTTTAGGATATAAACGCGGATAGCGCTGGAGAGGTTGGTCTTTTTCTTGTTGCGATCGATTTCGGTTACCAAATCGTTTAAGCTTTTGTGCTTGATTAGGGCGATGCGTCTGAGTTCGTGCAGGAATTCCTCCTCAAGACAGATGCTGGTGGCGTGCCGTCCGGCAATGACAACCGAGATTTTTTTCATTTATTTTTCCGGAATGTTTCGATTGACACGACTTCTGCCCCACCGCCTGATACTTTTTTGGCTGTTTCTGCCGCTGCGGCGGCTTCGGCCGAGGGGGTTCCGGTTTCTTCCGGAACAGAAAAGCTCAAAGCAAAACGAGCGTGCGGATCAGCAAAATATGTTATAGATTCATAAGGAATGCGCAATGTATGCGGAACGCCGTTGAAGCTTAAATCGACCTCAAAATAGTTGTCAGACAGCATCAGGTTGGCAAATTGATGCTGCAAAACAATGGTCATATCCTCGGGGTAGCGGTTTAACAGATCTGATGACATGCGGACATCGGGATGATTGGTTTTGAAGGAAATATAAAAATGGCTCTCGCCGGGCAAGCCCTCGTCGGCAGCTATTCTCAAAGCCTCTATCACCACGTGTTTGAGTGCTCTTTCCATCAATTTGTCGTAATTAATTCCGTTAAATTCTTCGGTCATTGGTTACACCCCCATATATAAAAGCGGGGCTTTTCTGTTGATAGGAAAGCCCCAAACCCCACTCACGGCACTCCATGGCCATAAGAATTTATTTTGTTGCGGCTACCAATTAGGCAGCGATTGCAACAGGAGCTACGTTATTATCGTTAGCACTCATTTTAAGTTGAACCGATAACGGTGGTATCTCACCGGACACAGCGTACCTGTCTTTGCCATACCCTGTCAAACCTGTTTCACCCCCTTTATAAAATAAAATGGTGGAGGTGCCGAGTACTGCCCTCGGGTCCAAAGCATCTATTTCACAGAGCCTCTGGTGTCACAGCCGGAAGAAAACCTCCGGCAATTGAGTAATATACTACCTTATATGAAAAATTGCAAGCCGGAAAAAAGTTGATTTTTAAGAAGCAAAATTTATGATTGTGGGAAAATATCACGTGTCGTTTGGCTTTTTTGATAACTGATATTATACTTTGCTGCATTGGAGGATCGCAGATTATGACCAAAATAGCAATCTGGTGCCGGCATGACGGTGATAATATCATTGGAATCGGGGCAAATATTCCATGGCATATATCCTCGGATTTTAAGCGTTTCCGCCGGATTACCGAAGGACAAAATATCGTTTGCGGACAAATAACTTATGAAAGTTTTCCCAATCGGACACTGCCGAATCGCAAAATTTATGTGCTGACTTTTGACGAAAATTATATTGTGTCCGCCCCTGAGAATCATTTTGTTGTCAATAATATCAGGGAGCTTAAGGACTTTGAAGAGCCTCTTTACATTTGCGGCGGTGCCAGCATTTATAAGCTGTTTATGCAAAAACAGGCACCGGAAATCATCATCGACAGCTGCTTTCACGGCAGCCTAGATCCCGAGCTTAACGGCGCCCCTGTTGACATCAGCGAGTGTATTGCCAAAATGCAGAAAGACTATCGCCGGATTTCGCCGGACTATGATGAGGATGATATCACGACAACTATTTGGGTAAAAAAAGGCGAATTTGTGCCGCAAGAAGTTTTGAAACATATTACTTTAGCAATTATTAACCAACAGAAAAAGGATTGATTATGAAACAGTATTTAGATTTACTGCAAGACATTATGGACCACGGTCAGGACGCCAATAACCGCACCGGTATTTATGCCCGCAAGGTTTTCGGCCGGCAGATGCATTTTGATTTGAATCAAGGATTCCCTCTGGTAACGACCAAAAAGGTTTATCTTAGGGCGATTATCCATGAGCTTATTTGGCTGTTGTCGGGGGATACCAACATTAAATATCTGCACGACAACAACGTAACCATCTGGGACGAATGGGCTGACGACAACGGCGATTTGGGACCGATTTACGGGCATCAATGGCGTAACTTTAACTCGCAGGGCATTGACCAGATTAAGGACGTTATTGAGCGGATTAAAAAGAATCCGCAAGACCGCCGCTTAATCGTTACGGCATGGAATCCGGCGCAGATTGAACAGATGGCTCTGCCGCCGTGCCATTGCTTCTTTCAGTTTGATGTAACGCCGGATGGCAGGCTTAACTGCCAGCTTTATCAGCGTAGCTGCGATATGTTTTTGGGCGTGCCGTTTAACATTGCCTCGTATTCGCTGCTGACGATGATGATTGCGCAGGTTTGCGGACTTAAAACCGGCGAGTTTGTACATACGCTGGGCAATGCGCATATCTATTCCAATCATTTTGAGCAAGTTCGGCTGCAGTTGTCGCGCCAACCATACCCATTGCCGCAAATGAAAATCAACCCTGATGTCAAAGATATTGATGACTTCAGATTTGAGGATTTTGAACTCGTCAATTATCAATGCCATCCAACAATTAAAGGCGATGTGGCGGTTTAGAGCTATGTTGCAATGAATGAAAAAGGCGCCAACCCTTTTGAGGATTGACGCCTTTTTTATCAGATTACCCTATAACCTTGCTTTAGGGTAACGAATTTGCGCTGCTTGCCGCCCAGATTGATAATCCAGCCTGCAATTTGCTCCCCGCTTTCGGGGTCAGACATAATAGCTTCTACAGCTTCGCGGTGTGAAATTTTGCCATTATGGACAATTTTTCGGACACCATAGGTGCTCTCTTTCATATAAATACCGCGAGGCGTTGCATAATGCCTGAACTTTTCCAAACCTACAGTTTTGGCCGACGCCACTATCTCATTCTCGCGACGCTGTTTTTTTGTTTGTTTGATCATAGTTTAAAATTTTTAAATTAAAATAATAAAAAGCTGTTTTATTATAGCCAAAAAATTTTATTTGGCAAGGCCTTAAAATGCAAAAAAAAAGACTGAGGTTCCGGCAGCTTTTCAAAGCTACTACCCCAGTCTCCGGCAAAAGAATTATCAGCCCTCGGCGTGCCCTCTCGGCAGGCCTAAAAAACGGCAGGATTGTTAAAAACTCAAAAAAACACACTTCCTATGGCAAAATTGTCCTGCCGTTTATATTTTGAAAAGGGAAGATTCCAAAGGAGCGGGACTTGTCTCGACTTCCTAGGGTAGAGAATTCACAGCACGTGGAACCTTCCCCTGAAAAAAATAATTTCCTAAATATATCTGTTGATGATCTTCATAAACACTATTTTGGAAATTTTGTCAAGAGTTTTTTGTGAAAAGATACAAAATCTTTGTCCGTTTCTGTTGCGATACGGAATGCACCAAAACAAATCAGGATTATTTTTCCTCGTTTTCTGCCACAATGCCTTTGATTAAAATAAATGCCGGCGTTTTGCCGTTGAAAGAATTGTACTTTGTCGACAAGCCGATAGCTTCGTCATCCGGAATTGAGGCTATTGTACGCGTTTTCTTTTCAGGGTCGGCGGATCTGCCGGCAGCCGCCTCCGCTTCTTGTTCTTTGTCTTTGTTTATTTTAATTTCTTCCGGCGCTTTCAGAATCTTTTCTAAAATATTTTGCATCTCTTTTGAACGCCGATTGGTATAAACGACATTTTGTTTCTCACTCGGCAACATATCCAAAACTTTTTCCAGATTTTCGAGCTGCTTATTCTTTTTGATTAAATTAATATCATCAACAACCAGTATATCGACCTTTGAAAAATCAACTTTTGAGCTTTCGACTACGTCTAAAAGCAGATCAGGCGCACCGATAATAACATTGGCTTCGTCAGCAACATTTTCTTCCCCGCTTTGGATGGCCGCACCGTTAATCTCATGGTATTTGTTAAACACCGCCAGACAGTCCGACGTTTTGACCGCAGCCTGAGAGTTGGCAGTTATGATTAAAATATTTTTGGCCTTTTTGGCATTGATAATGTCTAACAGAGGCAAAACATATGACATGGTCTTGCCGCAGCGCACCGGTGCGATGGCAAAAATGTCGCGACCTTCCAAAATAGCCGGAATAACGTCGGCCTGTACCGTCGTCGGTTCGCTGATGCCAAACTCGTCGATAGCTTTTATTGTTTGTTCGCTTAAACCTAAATCCCTAAAATTCATTTTATTCTTGTCCTCTAAACCCGTCCGTATTTATCTTCAAAACGGACGATGTCGTTTTCATCTAAATTTTCGCCGGTCTGCACCTCAATAAACACGACATCTGACGCCGTGTCGTTTTGGATGCGATGTTTGGTTTCGGCCGGAATATAGACATCTTCGTTTGCTTTTTTTAACAATTTGGTATTTCCCAGAGTAACCACCGCCTCACCTTCAACAATAATCCAATGTTCGGCACGATGGTGATGCAGCTGCAACGACAACATGCTGCCCGATGTTACACAAATTCGTTTGACGCAATAATTGTTTGCGGCATCCAATACCTCCCATGTTCCCCAAGGGCGGACATCAGAATCGCCTTTTTTGTATGCAACAGCCATTATTTTATTCCTTAATAAACTAGAGTTTTCTCTTGATGAATACGAATATAAAGAATATAAGTAAAAACGCAAGGTAAAAAACTAAAAATGGTGAAAAAATGAAGGCGCCGCTTGCTAATAGGGCCGTGGAAATGCTGAGGTTGTTTAAAAAAATCATAAACAACCGCAGCGGTATGTCTGTTAAGCTTACCCGCGTTGTAAACATGCTGGCGGAGCAGATGAAAACCGACGCAGCAGCTTGTTATTTGGTGGTGGATGACAATTATCTGGAGCTTTTTGCCTCATGCGGTTTTAGAGCCGAGCTTAATAACAATTTGTCTTTGCGGGTCGGCGACGGCATTATCGGCGGAATAGCCAAAAGCAAATGCACCACGACCGTTGAGAATATTTGGCAGCATCCGGATTTTTTGTATCGTGCCGAGGTTGGCGAGGAAAAATACAAAAGTTTTTTGGGGGCGCCGGTTATCCGCTGGGGGCGGGCTGTTGGTGTTTTATGCCTTTATAAAAAAGAGGCTTATGAGTTTTGCCAAAAAGACATAGAGACCTTAGAGACTTTGGCCATGGCTTTTGCCGAATGGGCAGCGTCGGATGATATGCGCGAATATAAAAACACCTTTATGGAGCAGCGCGGTCAAACAATACGCAACCAGTATAAGGGAATTTCTCTCAGCAGAGGTTTCGGTGTGGGGCCGGCGGTCGTGCATCGGCGGCGTCAAGCGGTCAGCAAAATTTTTGCCGAAGACAAGCAGGCTGAGTTGGAACGTTTGGCTCAAGCACATGCCAAGATGAATCATGATTTGGATGAAAAATTTAATGCCAGTAAACTCGGAATCGGCGAACATACGGATATTTTAGATGCGTACCGCATGTTTGCCAAAGATAAGGGCTGGTATAACAAAATTGCCGGACATGTCGAAGGCGGATTGACCGCAGAGGCTGCGGTTGAGCGCGCTTATGAGGATATGTGGAACCGCCTGTCTGGAACACAAGACGTTTACCTGAAAGAAAGGCTGCACGATCTGCGTGATGTTGCTGACCGATTGCTCGGTTATTTGGACGGTGATACCGCTGATGTCAAAACGGCTGACCTGACGGAAATGGTGGTTGTTGCGCAGACTATGGGCCCCGCCGATCTTATGGATTATGATTACCATAAAATTAAAGCACTGGTTTTGGAAGACGGCACGCCGACCATGCATGTTGCCATTGTTGCCAAGGCTCTGGGAATTCCGGTTGTCTCTAAAATCAAGGATATTTATAAGGATATTAAAAACGGTGAGTTGCTGGCTGTTGACGGTGATGTGGGTGTTGTTTATATAAGGCCGTCTGAAAAAATTTTAGAATCTTTTCGTTCTAAAATTGCCGAACGGCAGCGACAGGCCGCAGAATTAGTTGCCTTAAAAAAACTGCCCTCCAGAACTCTGGATAAGCAGCATATTAATATGTATATTAATGTCGGGTTGGATTTTGATCTGGACTACATTGATAAAACAAACTGTGACGGTATCGGCCTTTATCGGACAGAAATTCCGTTTATGGCTGCGGAAAAAATGCCTGATGTCGAACATCAAATCGCACATTATAAAAAACTGATGGACAAAGCCCACGGCAAAAAAGTCGTGTTCAGAAGTTTGGATGTCGGCTCGGACAAATTGTTACCTTATTGGGCTTATTCCGGAGAGGAGAATCCGGCTATAGGATGGCGCTCCATTCGCATTACTCTTGATCGGCGAGCTATTTTGCGTCAGCAAATGCGAGCTTTTATCCGTGCAGCGGCCGGACAGGAGCTTAATGTTATGTTTCCTATGATTGCCAATTTGGCGGAATTTCGTGACGCCAAAGAGACGTTGCTGTTGGAGCTGGAAAAAGAGAAACGCCGTTTGAGGGATATTCCCAAAAAAGTAAATATTGGCTTAATGATTGAGGTACCGTCGGTTGTGTTTCAGCTGGATGCTATTTTAAAAGAAGCTGACTTTATTTCGGTAGGCACCAATGATTTGGCACAATTTGTTTTTGCTTGTGACCGCACCAATAACCGATTGGCCGAAAGGTATGATGTTTTGTCGGTGCCGTTTTTGCGTGTTATGCGGGATATTTCGGCCAAGGCTGCTCAAGCCGGCGTCTTGTGCTCCGTTTGTGGCGAAATGGCTTCTAATCCTATTGAGGCGATGGTTCTTTTAGGTCTTGGATACCGCAACCTTTCCGTCTCGGGAGCTTCTTTCGGAAAAGTCAAACGGATGGTTCGGTCTGCCAATACGGCTCATCTGGCCGATTATATTCAGACCTTGCTTGATTTTAATCAGAGAACCTTGCGGCCACAATTAATGGCTTATGCTCATGACCATGGTATTGAAATTTTTTAAAAATCATGTAAGATGTCTCGCATATTGCGAGTCTAAACAATAAAGGATGAAGAAAGTGAAAAAAGAAAAGAATGCTCCAAAAGAAACTCCGGTTGAAGATGTTCCTGCCGCGGCAGAAAATACTGAGACAAAACCGTCGGTATCTGTCGCAAAGGAAAGGCCCGCCAAGGTAACTAAAGTCGGCGCAATGTTAAAGGAAATGCGGCTGCAAAAGGGATTTAAAACCGCTGATATTGCTAAAAGACTTTGTATTCGCAAAGTTTACATTGAAGCTATTGAAGACAGCAATTACAAAGAGATTCCGCCGCTCCCTTATGGAATAGGTTTCATTCGTTCCTATGCTAATTTTTTGGGGCTTAACAGCGAAAATATCGTTGATCTTTATAAAGAAGAGACCAATATATCCGAACCAAAAAATATTAAAGTTCTTGAACCTCAGCCCGAGGCAAATATGCCCAGCACACAGTATTTGTTGATAAGTTTGCTGGCCATCGGCCTGATTTATATGGGATGGAATCTGTTTAATCACGAGTTTCCGACAACGGAAGGAGAGCCCTCTCATTCTGAAGAACCTCTCATTGCAGAAGGAGATTCCGGCGTGGTGGTTGTGGAAGATTTCAATTTTGAGCCACCGGCCGAAGAAGCCCCCAGCGCAGATGAACCGCAAGTTATTGAGAATCTGCCCAAAACAGATGACGAGCAAATCACCGTATCGGATGCTGATTACCCCCTTGCCGTGAGTGACAAGACTGAGGCAACCGTTCAACCTCTGCCTCAAGCACAAACAACCGAAGCACTCTCTGCCGTGGCGGGAAATAAAGCTGAGGAAGAGCAAAAAACTGCTGAGGAAAGCTCAATTCCGAATCACGGTGTGTTTATTGAAGTTTTGAAGGAAACATGGGTCGAAGTCAAAGACGAAAACAAACTTTATCTGAGCAAGGTTTTGTATAAAGGAGATACTTATACGGTGCCGGAAGGCAAGGGAATGGTACTGTCTTTTGGTAAATATGACGGCGCTAAAGTTTATATCAATGGTAAATTGACAGAAGTGGCTCGACCAAACAAAAAAACCAATATTGCGCTTGATCCATTGATTGAAGCTTTGCATTAGTTTTTAGAATTTTTAAGAAAATAGCAGAAGCCGTTTAGCGGCCTGCTATTTTTGTGTATATGCCAACATAACTTACGGGAATAAATGAGATGAATTTTGCTGAAAAACTGGCCAATGTCGTTGACAGATATAATGAGATTGAAGCATTAATTGCCGAGCCGGAAAGAACTTCCGAAGAATTGGTTAAGATGAATAAGGAATTGGCGGCTTTGAACCCGATTGTTGAAGCAATCAACGCTTATAATAATCTGAATCGCAACATGGCCGAGGCTAAAGAAATGATGGATGATGCCTCTTTAGATAAAGACATGCGCGATCTGGCCGAAAGTGAATATTATGAGCTGAAAGAGAAACTGCCGGAAAAAGAAAAAGAAATTAAAATCCTTTTGCTGCCCAAAGATGATGATGATGACAAAAACGCCATTTTGGAGGTGCGCGCCGGAACCGGCGGCGATGAAGCGGCTTTGTTTGCGGCTGTTCTTTTTGAAATGTATCAACGCTACGCTTCTCTGCAGCACTGGAAATTTGAAGTGATGGATGTCAGCGAAAATGAACTCGGCGGTTATAAAGAAGCCACCGCATCGATTACCGGAAAAGATGTCTTTTCCAAACTGAAATTTGAATCCGGCGCCCATCGCGTGCAGCGGGTTCCGGTTACCGAAAGCCAAGGTCGTGTGCATACTTCGGCAGCAACGGTGGCGGTTTTGCCGGAAGCGGAAGAAGTTGATATTTATATTAATCCTGCAGACATTAAAATGGAAACTTATCGTTCATCCGGTGCCGGCGGACAAAAGGTAAATAAGACGAGTTCGGCGGTGCGTTTAATTCATATTCCGACGGGGATTGTCGTCGAATCGCAGGAAGAGCGCTCACAATTTAAAAATCGCGATAACGCCATGCGCAAGTTGCGTGCCAAGCTTTATAATGCTCAAAAAGAAGCCGCCGACAGCGCTTATGCCGAAAAAAGGCGCCTACAGGTAGGCAGCGGCGACCGCAGCGAACGCATTCGAACTTATAATTACCCGCAAGGACGCGTTACGGATCACCGCATCAATCTAACGCTTTATAAGCTTGATGAAGTGGTCTCCGGCGATGCGTTGGGCGAGATTATTGATGCGCTGATTGCCGAAGACCAGGCGCAGAAACTGGCCGAGCTGGATTAAATAATCTGCGCACTAAATAAAATTTTCGTTGTTTGCCGCGAGTATTCCGTTTATGATAAATATGGTTTGGTAATATTAAAGGCAGCAAAAGTGGAACCAAAATTTGTACATTTGCGCGTGCATACGGCTTATTCGTTGTCGGAAGGGGCAATGGAGGTTCCGGCGTTGATTAAGCGACTGGGTGAAATGAACGCACCGGCTTTTGCCATGACCGATACGGCCAATATGTTTGGCGGAAAGGCGGTTTCTAAATTTGCGTCGGAGGCCGGTATCAAACCGATTTTGGGCTGCCAATTTTATTTGCGCAATCCGGATGCTGACGACCTTTTAAAATCAAAGGGTCGGCTTATTGAACCGGATAAGATTATTCTGCTGGTAATGAATGATACCGGTTATATGAATATTATGCATCTGATGAAATTGTCTTATCTTGACAATCCGACACCGGCAGAAAAACCCTATTTGCGGATGAGCGATCTGGCTGCTTCAAACGAAGGATTGATTGCTTTAAGCGCCGGTGTTGAGGGGCAAATCGGTCGGCTTTTGCTGGAAGGGCGTCACAAAGAAGCCGAAGAAACAACGCTGAAGTTCAAGGAAATTTTCGGTAACCGTTTTTATATGGAGATTTCGCGTATCGGGACCGAAAAAGAACGCAAGACCGAAGATACATTTATTGACATGGCTTATAAACACAATATTCCGCTGGTGGCCACTAATGAGGCGTTATTTTTTGATGCCGATATGTATGAAGCTCACGATGCTTTGATTTGTATTGCCGCCTCGGAATATGTCAGTAACGAAAAACGGCGCAAATATTCGCCTAACAACCGTTTGAAAAGCGAAGCCGAGATGGTTGAGTTGTTTGCTGACCTACCGGAAGCTCTGCAAAATACGGTAATTATTGCCAAAAGATGTAATTATCTCTCGACCAAAGTGCAGCCATTGTTGCCTATATTTGTTTGCCCTGACGGGCTGACGCAGGATGAATATATTGACCAGCAAGCGCGTAAAGGCTTGCAAGAAAGGCTTGAGAGACATGTTTATTTTGAGGGTATGGCCGCGGCAGAAAAGGAGGAGATCGACAAGAAATATTTTGCCCGCTTAGACTATGAACTCAGTGTTATTAAAAAAATGGGATTTCCGGGGTATTTTCTTATCGTCTCGGATTTTATTACCTGGTCCAAGACTCACGGTGTTCCGGTCGGGCCGGGACGCGGTTCTGGAGCTGGTTCGATCGTTGCTTGGTCCTTACATATTACCGATCTGGATCCGATAAAGCTGGATTTGCTGTTTGAGCGGTTCTTAAATCCGGAGCGTGTCAATATGCCCGATTTTGACGTCGACTTTTGTCAGGAAAACCGCTACAAAACGATTGAGTATGTGCAGCAAAAATACGGCAAGGACAAAGTGGCACAAATTATTACTTATGGTAAATTACAGTCTAAAGCCGTTATACGCGACGTGGCGCGGGTGCTACAGATGCCGTATTCACAGGCCGACCGCATTTCAAAGATGATTCCGGCCGGCGTGCAAGGCAAAAATCCAACTTTGCAGGAGGCACTTGACCAAGTGCCGGAGTTGGAAGAAATGCGCCAAAACGACCCACAGATCAATAAGCTTTTTGATATTGCGATGAAACTTGAAGGTCTGTACCGCAATTCTGGTATGCATGCCGCCGGCGTGGTCATCGGCGACAGGCCGCTGGAAAAACTGGTGCCGCTTTATAAAGATCCGCGCGCCGATATGCCGGTAACGCAATATGATATGAAATTTGTTGAGGAAACGGGGCTTATTAAATTTGACTTTTTAGGCTTAAAAACCTTGACGGTTATAAAAAAAGCCGTTGATTGGATTAAAAGCAGCCAAGGAATTGAGCTTAAGATTGATGAAATTCCTTTAGATGACAAACCAACTTACGAAATGTTGCAGAGGGGCGACACTTCAGCGGTATTTCAATTTGAATCGGCAGGAATGCGCGATGTGCATAAACAAATTAAACCTGACCGTTTTGAAGATTTGATTGCAATCGTGTCGCTCTACCGCCCAGGGCCGATGGACAATATCCCGACTTATATCAAGCGCAAACACGGTGAGGAGGAAATTACTTATCTGCATCCTGATTTGGCGCCGATTTTGGACGAAACTTACGGCATTATGGTTTATCAGGAGCAAGTTATGAAAATTGCTCAGGTTCTTGGCGGCTATACGCTAGGCGGCGCTGATAAACTGCGCAAGGTTATGGGCAAAAAAATGCGCGACGAAATTCCGAAACAGCGCGCTATGTTTACCGAAGGCGCGGTTAAAAACGGTATTTCCGAAGATATTGCCACCAAAATTTTTGACCAGATGGAAAAATTTGCCTCTTACGGTTTTAATAAGTCGCATGCCGCAGCTTACTCGCTGATTTCGTATCAAACGGCGTATTTAAAGGCACATTATCCGGTTGAATTTATGTGTGCGGTGATGTCTTTGGATATGACAAATGTTGATAAATTGTTGATGTATAAAGAAGAATGCAAAAAAATGGGAATTCAGGTTTTGCCTCCGGACATCAACAAATCGTTAGCCGAGTTTGCCGTTGAGGGCAAAAATATCCGCTACGCCTTGGCGGCAATTAAGTCGGTCGGCGCGGCCAATATGGATGCTGTTGTTAAAGAACGCCAGAGAAAAGGCGAATTTAAGGATTTGTCTGACTTTGTGCATCGGATTGACGCCAAGCAAATCAACCGCCGTCAAATTGAACAACTGGTTAAGGCCGGCGCATTTGATTGTTTGGAAAAATCTCGCGGCAAATTATTTGCTAATATTGATGTATTGATTTCACATATTAACGCCGCTACCGAACTTAAGAACAGTGCGCAAAATTCATTGTTTGGCACCGAAGAACTACAGTCTAAAATTGTTTTGCCTAATAAACCGGATTGGCCGGAGCTTGAGAAACTGCGCTTGGAGGCAGAAGCCATAGGCTTTTATTTATCGGCACATCCGCTTGACAGCTATCAAAAAGGCATGGAACGTCTGGGGGTTAAAAGGTATGTTGAGGTTATTCAAGGTTTGCGGATTGGCGACAGTCTACGTTGCAAGCTGGCCGGCTGCGTTAATTCTTTTCAAAAACGCTTGTCTAAAAACGGCAATAAATATGCTTTTGTTGAAATGTCAGACGGCAGTTCAAATTTTGAAGGTCTTTTATTTGCCGAGGGCTTATCAAAATATGAGGCCGTTATTCAATCGGGCACGCCGCTTTTAGTTTGTGTAACTATAGATAAAAAAGACGAGGAGACCAATCCCCGATTGATGATAAATACGGTCGAAACATTGGATCAGGCTATTGCCGAAGTAACTGAGGGTTTGGAAATTTATGTTAATGATATAAATACCGTGCGCCCGCTCAAACAAATCTTGGCAAAAGATAGAAACGGCCGGAATAAAATATATATTAAACCCGATAATGATAATTGGGATATTCGAATTGTCTTAAACGGCGGCTTTGCTCTTTATGGTGATATTCTATCGCAAATAAGGGCTTTGCCCGGAATTTCAAAAATAAAGGAAATCTGATATGACTAAAGAGACGCCAAATCCCGAGAAACTAAACGCCCATCTTCCTTTTGTCGGTTTTGTATTGGGTACTTATGGCATTGTGGCTGATAAGATCAAGGAATTTCTTGTCCTCGGCGGAATATTTTCTTTGGCGTTGTCACTAATTCGCCTTTGTAGCGGAACAAGTGCTTTTTGCGGCAATTCTTCATATATGCAGCAATATTTTTGCACATCAAATGTGTTTGTCTTTTTGTTTGTTTCGCTGGCTGTTTTTTTTATTTTTTGCGTTTTTATTCGTGCATGGATTCAGGTTATTGCCTCGAAAGACAAACAAAAATGGTCGTTTTATCTTACTCCCAAAAAGTCTGATATAAAAATTCTGGGACTTTTTGCGATATACTCTTTGGCAATTTTTATCGCCGCCGGATCAGCTTATCTGTTATATGTTCGCGAGCCTAATCCGGACTGGCGCATTGAAATGCTTTATTTTACTGTCGTATCCTTAGGTTTTTTGTTTCCCTTTTTTGTTTTGCGTTTTTTTAGTTATATTGCTTTCGCGGCATTGAACACCCCCTTACCCTCTTTGAAAGAAATTTGGAAAAAAACTCAGGGCAGCTTTTTTGTTATGTTGTCAAATCTTCTTATTTTGTTGGTTTTGGGGTTGTTTATTTCGTCCTATGCGCTGTATCATATTGTGACCACAAACGATTCCAATCAGTTTTTGATTGTCTTTGGAGGCGAATATTTATCATATATGGTTTCCTTGCTTATTGCGGCTTGTTTCGCAAATTATTGTTATCTGCAAAAAAAATATCTGTTTGAAAGGAATGAAGATGGAAAATCAGGAAATTAAAAAACTCCCTTTCTGGGATATCGTCGCCCGTAGTTTTAAATATGTTTTTAAAAACAGGATTCTTCTAAAATCCATCTTGCCTCTGGTTGCTGCACTGGCTGTTTTGCAAATTGTCATCGGGTTGCCGTTTTTGTGTTCATTAGACACCAATGCCTGTTCAAACGACTGGCGACGTGCGGTTACCGTTTTGAGCATTGCTTTGGGCGCGGTCAGCGTTATTATAAATTATT
Organism: uncultured Alphaproteobacteria bacterium; assembly: GCA_944393715.1. Taxonomy (GTDB): domain Bacteria; phylum Pseudomonadota; class Alphaproteobacteria; order RF32; family CAG-239; genus CAZU01. The sequence continues at coordinate 1,658 of CALYBB010000031.1, read as the reverse complement.
GCCGTTCTATTATCTGTAAAGCAAAGGTAGATTTTACTTCTCTCAGATTTTGGAAGCAAACGGTTCTTTACTTTATCGCGTCTTTGGTTTTATCAGTTATTGTGGTCGTTCCGGTTCTTGTTTGTCTGACGCTGTCGGCATTTGTTTTTGATCCCAATACATCCATCAATATTCTTACTTTAATCTCTGTTTTGGTTTCAGTTGCCTCGGCTATTGTTTTTGCGCCGCTGTTTTTGGTCTTTCCGGCAATAGCCGTCGAAGATTACCAAATGATAAAATGGTCTAAATTGTTTGCTTTGGTCAAAGGCAACCATAATGCTGTTTTTTGGGCGCAATTTGTTATTATGCTGCCTTATTGGCTGGTCGCTAAAATGTGGTCGGCAATTTATGCTCTTATTAACAGCGGCAGTTATGTTATTGCATTGATATTTGTTATCGGCGGATTGCTGCTGGGAATTTTGGACGCATGTTTTAAGGGCGCTTTCTTTGCCCATGTTTATCAATTTTTCAAATTTTATGATAAGCCAAAATAGAGTTTAGAGCTGCGGCGAAAAATTATTTTTTATTGTATGATGTCAACGATGTTGTGAGACTTTGGCTCTTCTAATGTAATGGGGCTGCAGATAGTAAGACATGTCGACACGAGAGAGGGCGGAGTAGAATCCGCCCTTTTTGTTAAAAATTTAAGCAAAATATCTACGACTACCAGAGCGGATAATATTCTTTCTTAAAGCCGCACTTTTCATAGATCTCAGTGGTTTCAACCGGTGTCCCTGGGCCGTAGAAGAAAACGGTCGGCATCTGGCAGGTGCTTTCTTTGTTTTTTGCTTCAACCTTGCCGCTATCAAAATTAACAGCCAAAGCCTTTTCCGCGTCAGCTTCGTTAGATGTCCAATAACAACCGCTGGCTTCCGGTGCCTGAGCGGAAAAACTACTGTAATGTTCTTCCAGATCCGCCAGCGTCTCCTTGAATACGGTTCGGATATCAGCCAGTTTTTTTAATTCTTTGGCGCTTGGAACAAAATTATAAAATTCAAAATAACCTGCCGAAATAGTGCTTTGAATATTACTAACAGAAATAATACCCCCTCTGTTCCATACCCAAGGATGATTGATGTTGCATATACCAAAGGTCTCACAACCGGAAGTATCACAGTCTGATAACTCTGTATAATCAGTATCAGTTTGCGCTAAAGCAGGAGAGTTACGAGTGCAAAGCGGCTCTCCATTGGACGGTCCGTTAAACGAAGGACATTGACATCCTAATTTGCCGCTTCCCTGATCATAATTCTCCACAGTGCAATTACCCAATCCTGTATCGGTATTTCCATAAATCTCTTCTATAGGGGTATGATTACTATGTGTCATTCCCTGTCCTTTTTCCCAATACTCAATCCAGTTAGCTGCATTTAGATCCCCCCATCTATCTTTTTTATTTTCCAGAGCTATAGCCATACCTTTTTTGGTGTCGTCGCTAGCCACCGTATCGGCTTGGACAATAAAGGCCACCGGAGAATGGTCGGCGGGGAAGCCGCTGTAGCAATTATAGTCATCATACATAACCTTGCCGACGGAACAGTCAATAATTTTAGCCTCGGTCGGGGTTTCTTCTCCCGCAGAAGTGGGTTCGCAAAAATAAGCTTCGCCGAAGGGACATC
>CALYBB010000030.1 GCA_944393715.1 uncultured Alphaproteobacteria bacterium | reverse complement strand
TCTTGAATACGCTCAATTAAATAAGGCAAAACTCTCTTACCGCCGTTTACCATAATGCTGTAAGCCGCCGCCATATTTATCAGTTTGGTTTCTCCGGCCCCCAAAGACATAGACAAAAACTCCGGCAAATTATCGTTAACACCCATCTTTTTTGCATATTCGGCGACTTTATCCATCCCTATATCTTGTGCCAGCCGAACAGTCATCAGGTTGCGTGATTTTTCGATCCCTTGGCGCAGGGTCATCAGTCCATAAAACTTTTTGGAATAATTCTCCGGTTTCCATACCGGCTGACCGGCTCCCTGATCTAACACAAACGGAGCATCAAGTATAAGATCAGTTGGTTCGTAACCGTTTTCAAGTGCCGCCAAATAGACTATCGGCTTAAAAGCAGAACCCGTCTGGCGTTTGGCCTGAGTGGCTCGATTATATTGTGATTTTTGGAAAGAATAACCGCCAACCATGGCCAAAACTTTTCCCGTATGCGGGTCAATGGCTATCAACGCCCCTTCCACATTGGGCAGCTGACGCAAATAGTAACTGTCGGCACTCAGTTTATGCTTCTCGGCATCTTTCGGGGCAATTTTTTCGACCAAAATGATATCGCCTTTTTTTAAGACATCCGAAACCTTTTGCGGCTTACCGCCAACGGACTGGTTACGCAGATTCTTACGAGCCCAAGCCAAAACATCAAGCGGAATTTCTCCTTTGGTGCCGGATTGCAACTCTATTTCCGCCTTTTCAGACGTTACGGCCTTGACTATTCCCAATGTCCATTCTTCTTTGGAGCCTTCGGGCTTTTTGAACTCTTGAAATGCTTCTTGCCAGCCTTCTTCCAGAGGAATATTGTGCAGCGCGCCTCGCCATCCGTGACGATGATCATAATCATCTAAGCCTTTATCAAAAGCTTTGGTTGCTATCTCCTGCAAACGCGGACTGAGCGTAGTTCGAATGAGCAAACCGCCTTCGTACAAGGCGTCTTCACCAAATTCTTTTTTGACCAAACGCCGGACATCCTCGCTGAAATATTGTGCGTCTTTGACTAATTCATTTCGATTTGCAGCGACTTTTAACGGTTTGTTTTTGGCTGCGACAGCTTCATCTTCCGTCACATAACCATCTTCAAGCATTCTGTCGATAACCCAGTTGCGTCTGGCAACGGCTGCCTCATATTTGGTTTTGGGATTGTAGTTGTTTGGCCCTTTGGGCAAAGCGGCCAGATAGGCGGCTTCTTCCAGCGTCAATTCGTCAAGTGCTTTGTTAAAATAGTTCATGGCTGCGGCTGCTACACCGTAGGAGCGATTTCCCAGATAAATCTCGTTGAGATAAAGCTCCAAAATATGCTCCTTGCTAAAGGATTGTTCCATCTTAATAGCTAACAAGGCTTCTTTGATCTTGCGTTTATAAGACAATTCCGACGACAACAAAAAATTTTTTGCAACTTGCTGCGTAATTGTTGAAGCTCCGGTCGGACGGCGGCCGCTGCCGAAATTTTTGACATTGGTCAGCACGGCACGGATGATGCCTATCGGATCGACGCCAAAATGACTATAAAAGGTTTTATCTTCCGCAGAGATAAAAGCGTGTTTAACCAAATCTGGTATTTTATCCTCAGGAACAAACAATCTTTTTTCTGCGGCATATTCCATCATAACCTGTCCATCGCCGGCGTAGAGACGTGTCGTTACGGCTGGCTCGTATTTAGCCAAACTGTGGTATTCCGGTAATTCTTGCGATATCTGCCAAACAGAGGTTATAACCAAAATAAAAGCTATAACCGCAAAAAAGAAACAGGCACTGAGAAATGACGAAATTGTTTTAAGCATGCTGACTCCGCCGCAATTTTTTATCTGACTATTCTTTTAGTCAAAAAATCAGCCGCTGTCAAACATTAATGCTTGGGGTTTTGAAAATATTGGTCAATAGCCTTAACCGCAGCCTGGCCAAGTTTTCGGCGATATGATTTTTGACGCAACTGACGTTCTTCCGTCGGGTTTGATAAATAGCCCAATTCCAACAATACCGAAGGAACATCCGGCGCTTTCAAAACGGCAAAACCGGCAAAACGGTGCGTATTACTGACGGTCTTGGCGACTTTAGACATTTGGCGGCTTAAAAGCGTGGCAAACTCTGCCGAGGAATTATTGGTTTCGCGTTGGGCTAAATTCAATAGGATGTCGCTGACCTCTTTAGAGTGTTCCGCAAAATTTAATCCGGCAACAATATCGGCTTTATTTTCTTTTTCTGCCAGAGCCGCGGCTTCTTTGTCGGATGCCTTTTCCGAAAGTGTGTAGACAGACAAGCCGACGGCTTTGCGATTGCGCGCGCTATCGGCATGAACGGAGATAAACAAATCGGCATCATGGCTACGCGAAATTTTTACACGCTCACGCAAAGGAATAAAAACATCCCGACTGCGTGTCAGATAAACTTTGTATTTATCTTTTTTATCCAGCATTTCTTTCAACTCTTTGGCCATGGACAACGTTATGTTTTTTTCGTAAGTGCCGCTGTAGCCTATTGCTCCAGGATCAACGCCGCCATGTCCTGCATCAATAACGATGATCTTACGGCGGTTTGTTCGTGCCGTTGCCTTGGATGCAACAACCGATTTATCTGTTTTGGATACATCGGCCGAATTGTAGTCGCTGCTGGTTAAGGCATGAGCATTACCGATTTTAGACAAGAAATCCCTCTCGGAAGATGCTTCCAAATCAATGGCAAAACGCCAATTAAAATTGCTTTGGGGAGCTAGCATAAAGGCCTTTTTTATTGAGACGGGCTTTTGCAGATCAAAAACTATTCGCACTCCGTTAACTCCGGTTGTACCGACCCGAACGTTTTTTACAAAAATATTGTTATCGCGATTGCGGCTGACAGCCGGCGAAACATCGACCCCTTGTGTATCAATAACCAATCGATTGGGATTGCTCAAGGTAAACACCTTGTAATTGAAGTCAGAATCCGCATCAAAAACTATTCTGACACTGCCGATCCCCTGTCCTATGCGCAGGCCTGTAATTTTGCCGGCAAACGCATTGTCAGCGCAGCATAAACACAGCACCGTTATTAAAAAGAAGACGCAAAACCTGCGTATTGTCAGTCCAAGTTCCGACATTTTGTTTTCCTTTATCTTATTTTTTAGTATATGGCAGACTTTGTTTATAATATCTTAAAAAAATATCACTCATTATGAAAAATGTTGTTGTGTTTTTATGCAAAAACATATATGCTGTTTTCCGTTGTTCGTGGTATTTTGTATCGGGACGGGTTTGGAAGCCTGAGAGCAGACATTAGTTTATATGCAAACTCGATTTTGGTACCGCTGCCTTTTCAAAACGATCAGGCGCCGCCGCGAAAGACGGATAAAAAAGGTTTTGCCGAAGGGTTAAAAAAGCATTTTCAGGAACAGACATCAATTGAAATATTAAGAAAATAATCTGTTCCAGCATAAAAACAGACGCGTGTGCAACACAAGAGTTATCGCCGCAGTCTTTTTTGAGCAGCTGACAAATTTAAGAGCTGCGGTTTTTGTTTATATGTCTTTGTAATTCTCCGGCGTTTGGAAAAAATGTTGCGACTGTTTCGGCAGTCCGGAAACGGAGATTTTTATGACGAAAAGAATGCTTATTGATGCGACACAACCCGAGGAAACAAGGGTTGTCGTTGTTAATGGAAACAAACTAGAAGATGTTGAGTTTGAAAGCGCCAACCGCAAACAAATTAAAGGCAATATTTATCTCGGAAAGATCATGCGCGTTGAGCCGTCGTTACAGGCTTGTTTTGTTGATTACGGCGGAAATCGTCACGGCTTTATGGCGTTTGGCGAAATACATCCGGATTACTACAATATTTCTGCTGAGGAAATTGCCGAAGTTGAAAAAGAAGTTGATGAAATTATCGAAAACAAAAAAAGAATTATCCGAGAAAAAGAAATTGAACGCGAACGCCGAGCACTGGAAAGAGCTCAAGCCCGTGAAGAGGCCTTAAAGGCTCAGGAGGCAAAAGCTGCCGAAGAAGCTGCAAAACAAAGTGCCTTGGCCGCAAGCGAGCCAAACAATGTTCCACAGCCAGTCTTATCCGAACCGGAGGCTTCAGAGGAAAAGACCGCCAAGCGGACGAAGGTAACGCATGTCAGCGAAGAGGAATTTATTGCCGAAGAGGAAGCCAAAGCCGAAGAAGAAGGCGGCAAAAGAAAGACAAAACGCCGCGTTTTGAAAAAGAAATATCGCAAACAAATTGCGGCGGAGGAAGCTAAAGAAGAAACAAGCAATCAGACGCCTGAAGTTAAAGTTTTAGCTGAAGATTTCGGTTTGGAAGAAAGCATCGTTTATCAAAAAGAATCAGACGCCGAATCTGAGGATGCGGCAGATAATGACGAAGCTGATGATGACACGGATGCCGACGATGATGATGACGAAAACATTGACTTTGAACTGCAACGCAAATTAATTAAAGCGCGCAAACTTTATCATCGGCACAAAATTCAAGAAGTTATTCAAGAAGGTCAGATTGTTTTGGTTCAGGTTGTTAAAGAAGAACGCGGCAATAAAGGCGCTGCATTAACAACGTACTTATCCCTTGCAGGGCGTTACTGCGTGTTGATGCCAAACCGAATCAAAAGCGGCGGCGTATCGCGGAAAATTACTAATGCTGCCGATAGAAACCGGTTGAAGGGGATTGTGCGCGAGCTGCCTTTGAATCAAGATATGTCGATTATTGTACGGACAGCAGGCGAAGAAAAATCAAAAGCCGATATTGTTCGCGACTATAATTACCTGATCAGAGCTTGGAACCAAATCAGAATCGACTCTCTCAAAAATAAAGCGCCAAAATTGATTCATGAAGAAGGAAATTTAATCAAACGAGCTTTGAGGGATATTTATACTAAAGATATTTCAGAAATATTGGTTGCTGGCGAAGATGCTTATAAGCTGGCAAAAGATTTCTTCCGCATTTTGTCGCCACATAATTTAAAGAAAATTAAGAATTATCGCAATGACGACATGCCGCTGTTTCAACGTTTTCAGGTAGAGGGGCAACTGGATAAGCTTCATGATACCAATGCTCAGCTCGAATCCGGCGGTTATCTTGTTATTAATCCGACAGAAGCGTTGGTGTCTATTGATGTGAATTCCGGCCGCGCAACCAAGGAAAAAGATCTGGAAGAGACTGCGCTTAAAACCAATTTGGAAGCTTGTGATGAAATTGCCCGACAACTTCGTCTTCGCAACCTTGCCGGATTGGTTGTTATAGACTTTATTGATATGGATGAACCGGCTAACAATCATGCCGTCGAAAAAAGGATGAAAGAAGCTCTTAAAAAAGATCGCTCAAGGATTCAAATCGGCAAAATGAGTATATTCGGTTTATTGGAATTGTCACGGCAACGGATGCATTCGGCTTTTTGGGAAAGCAATTATCAGGTTTGTCCTTATTGCCACGGCAAGGGTATTACTCGGACTTTGGAATCGGCCGGAGCTTATATTTTGCGCTCAATTGAGGATGAAGGTATCAAAAACCGTTCTTCAAAAATCAATATCTCAATCCCCTCGGATACGGCTATTTATTTGTTGAATCATAAGCGCAAGACTTTGACCGAACTGGAACAAAAATATCGATTGGAAATTGTTATCAGTGCCGATGATTCCATCAAGTGTGTTTCCGATTATAAAATTGAGCGTACCAAAATTCAGGTTAAAGACAAAGATGAAAAGGCTTTGCCGCAAACCACAGAAACCCCTGCCGAGGAAAATGACACCAATGGCGAAAAAGTTCGGACGACAGATCCGGTTAACGAAGAAGCTGTTTCTCATCCTCGGCGCGGGCGCCGCGGGCGTTTTGACCGTCGCAGAGGACGCGGAAATAACGGACGGCCGAGCGGCGCCGTTCAGCCCAGAGAACATCAGGAAGCTGTTATTCTTTATAATAGTCATGAGGATATTGTTCCCCCTTCCGAACAATCGGCAGCGGAAGAGCCAGAGAAGAAAGGAAAATCAGCCTGGTGGAAAAAGCTTATCAAAGGCTAGTTAAGTTCGGAAAATATGCAAAAATATTTTTCATTCTTGTTTCGGCTGTGTTGTTTTTTGAACCGAAGAGTATTGAAGCTGCCGAAATTAGGCTGATTTCTGACGAAGAAACTGAACAGCTTTTGTTTCATCTTGCGAAGCCGTTGTTTGATGCAGCGCATCTTAAACTTGACCGCAACCAGATATTTATTGTCGATGATCCGTCTCTTAATGCTTTTGTTGCTGACGGCAACAGACTGTTTGTGCACACGGGAACGATTATCCGCGCCGATAATGCCAACGAACTGACCGGCGTTATTGCTCATGAAACCGGACATATCATGGGAGGTCATATTTTGCGGCAAAAGCTTAAATTGAGAGATATGAATCAAATATCTTTGATCTCAGCTGTTTTGGCCGGTGCTTCGGCGGCTTTAAGTGGTCGCGGCGATGTGGCAATGGCGGTTATGCTTGGCACACACAGCTCTGTTTTGAACCATTATACCGGCTACAGGACCTCGGAAGAGCGTTCGGCAGACGAAGCCGCAATAACATTGCTTAAAGCCTCTCGACAATCCCCTGCCGGCATTTTGAACTTCATGAAAAAAATATCAAAAGAAAACGTATTAAGCGGTCGTCAAGAAACGCCTTATTTTCGAACGCATCCGATCACAGCTGAGCGAGTTGCTTTTTTTGAAAAAGCTGTAAAAGAGACAACTTATACCACTATTTCTGCCTATGAAGACGCTTTTGCACGCGTAAAAGCCAAGTTGCGAGCTTTTTTGCTGTCTCCGGAGCAAATTCTGCGCGAATATCCGTCTGAGGATAACGCTATTCCGGCGCAATATGCTCAGGCTATTACTCTTCTGAAACAACTCAAATTTTCTGCCGCACTTAAAATTATGGATAATTTGATACACCGAGAACCCAATAATCCGTTTTTTTATGAACTGAGAGGACAAATTTTGCTTGAGACCGGAAAAATAAGTGCGGCCAAAGGAGATTTTTCTCAGGCTTTGAAGATACTTCCGAATTCTCATTTGATGACTATGAACTACGCACAGGCCGTATTGGAAGATACCCCATCGCCGGCTGAAGCACGAAATATTGCAAAGCTCTTAGAAAAATCACTGCGGCAAGGATCAAACGCTTTTTTGTGGATGTTGCTGTCAAAAGCTTATGGAATTGCCGGAAATATGGCGGCTGCAAATTATGCCGCAGCTGAACGTTCGCTGACGATCGGAGCTTTGCCGACAGCAAAAAAACAACTGGAACAAGCCGCGCTTTACCCTGCCTCAGCACAACTGAAATTAAAAATTGATGATTTGCGTCAACGACTTAAAACTGCTGAAAAAGAAACACCATAGGTTAAGAAAAAATCAGGCTTTTTGCTGCCAGCGACCGGCGTCGTCCTGCTGCCAATAAAAGCATTCATGACCGGCCTCTTTGATCCGTCGCCAAAAATCGCGAGCCTGCTGCAGGTTCTCGTCATTGCTGCCGTCAAATAAATTAAATATTCTTTCAAATTGAGGAAGATCTGCAACATCGATTTTAGCACCATCGACCAAAAAAAGCATCTTGGCGCCGTTCGGATTGTCATCACCGGACGTCAGCCATATCGGCTGCAATTCGGCATTGCCGTCTTTGTTTGAGCCATGCGGCAAAAAAGACTGGTCATCATAGGTCCATAAAGCCGTGTTCAAAAATTCAACCCTTGCCTCGTTGCCTATTTTAACCAAGATAGGTTTTCCATTGGCATAAGCCTTTTCTAAAAGTCTCGGCAACGCCTGTTCAACAGCACTCTTTTGTAAATGATAAAAATCAATTCGCGCCATTTTTATTCTCATCCAAGATTAAAGTCTGCGGAATACCATCACTGATGACCGTCAGTTCCATCGGGCGTCCGGCTGCCGCCGCATAGGCGGCATAGGAGCGAAGATCCTCTATTGATTCAACAGCTTTGCCGTCGGCTTTGTCAATGATGTCTCCATTTTTTATTCCCTTGGCTGCTGCATCGGAATTAATCAAAACCTCGTCAACTGCAACCTTATGTTCTTTGGCAACAACCGTCAGTCCCAAATCTTCCAGATAAATTCCCGCTTTGGCGGCAGAGCTCTGTGGCGAAACATTTGCTGAAACCTTAGGATTTTCTGGCATTAAATTAATTATCAGGCTGATATCTTTAATCTGTCCGTTTCGCCAAACCCTAAGGATAATCGAGGAGCCTATCGGAGATTCAGCAATTCGGCGGGAAAAATCCTTAGCATTTTTAATATCTGCCCCGTTTAAGGCCATCAGAATATCTCCGGCTTCAATGCCGGCTGCCGTCGCCGGAGAATCTGCCATCAATGAACTGACAACCACGCCTCCGGCAAAAGTTTTTTCTTCGCTGATACGCAACGCTTCTTCGTTAGAAATAACCTTGACGCCGATCCACCCGCGCTCAACTTTCCCTTTGGTCATCAGCTGTTCAATCACAAATTTGCTTAAATTGATCGGCGTGGCAAAGCCTATGCCCATGCTGGCTCCCGTAGAAGAAAATATGGCGGTATTAATCCCGACGACTTCGCCGTTCATATCAAACAGAGGTCCGCCTGAGGAACCTTGATTGATTGAGGCATCGGTCTGAATAAAGCTATCATACGAACCGGCGTCAATGTCGCGTGATTTGGCACTGACAATGCCGGCGCTGACGCTGCCTCCGAGCCCGAACGGATTGCCTATGGCTAATATCCAGTCGCCGACGCGCAACTTATCCGAATCGCCGAGTTTAACGTACGGCAATGGCGCCGCTGCGTCTATTTTCAGCAAGGCCAGATCCGTCATTTTGTCCCGTCCGACAACGATGGCATTAAATTGCTTTTCGTCCGTCAAACGAACAATAATTTCATCGGCTTTGTCAATAACGTGGTTATTGGTAACGATATAGCCCTTGCCGTCGATTAAAAAACCCGATCCTAACGATGTTTTGCCGCCTTCATCCTGCAAAAAATAATCACGAAGGTATTCATTGGCGCTGATAATTTCCGGTTGCTCGTTGCTCACGGGCTGTCGCCGAACGGTTGATATATTGACCACCCCTGGCAACAGCCGCTCCGCCAGATCAGCAAAGGAGTTCCCAACGGGGCTTTGGACTTGAGCCATAGCCGGAGACGACAAAATAACCGCAACAAAGGCAACAATTAATATTTTGAACAAGCGCCGCATTTTTATCTGGTTTGTTTGAAGTAGCGGAAAAATTCACTGTCCGGTGATAAAACCAAGGATGTTCCTTCTTTATCAGCCAAAGATTTTTTATAGGCCTCCAGCGAACGATAGAAGGCAAAAAAGCGAGGATCAACGCTGGCAGCTTTATTCCATATTTCCGTAGCCTGCCTGTCGCCCTCACCACGGATAATCTGCGCCTGTTTCTCGGCTTCGGCAATGATTACCGCGCGCTCTTTTTCGGCTTCGGCACGAATTTTTTGCGCTTCCTGCTGGCCGGTAGCGCGAAATTCTTTGGCTTCCCGCTCTCGCTCGGTTTTCATCCGAGCATTGATGGCTTGCAGAACCTCTATCGGTAAATCGGCGCGGCGAATCCGGACATCAGCCACGCTGACGCCGATCTGCTCGGCATCTATTTTGACAGCATTGGAAATATCGGCCATAATTTGCGTGCGGCGTCCGGACAAAAGTTCCTGCAACGTGCTACGACCCAAGACTTTGCGCACTGACGAATTGACAATTTCTTCCAGCTTGGAACGCGCCTGAACCTCATTGCGAACCGTCTGGTAAAACTTCAACGGATCAACTATCCGGTAGCGCGTAAAATTGTCAACATCCAAGCGCTTTTTATCATTCAAAACGACTTCTTGTGCTGGCGGTTCCAGATTTAACAGCCGATTATCATAAAAAATGACCTTTTGAACAAACGGAACTTTAACCTTGAGCCCCGGTTCTTTAATCTCGCGGATCGGTTCGCCAAACTGCAAAACGATTGCCTGTTCGGTCTGTTTGACGATAAACAGCGAATCTGCCGCCGCGATCAAGACCGCAGCCAAAGCTATACCGAGAGTTATTTTGACATTATCCTTCATCAGTTGCCTCCTTTATTGGTCAGCTTGTCCAGAGGCAGATACGGCACAACACCGTTTTTAGCTCCGGAATCAATAATTATTTTGTCCGAATTACCTAAGACCTGCTCCATGGCTTCAAGATAAAGACGCTTAATGGTAACATCGCGACCGCTCCTGTAAGCCTCGTAAACAGACATAAAACGATCGGCCTCGCCTTGGGCTTTGTTGACGACCGTCTGCTTATAAGCCTCAGCATTTTGCAGGCGTTGAGCTGCCTCACCGTGGGCTTTTGGAACAATCTCATTGCGGTAGGCTTCGGCCTCGTTTTTAAAACGCTCCATATCGGCTTTGGCGCGTTGCACCTCATTAAAAGCATCAACTACCTGCTTGGGCGGATCGGCTTTTTGCAGTTTGACACGAATGATCCGAATACCCGCACCATATTCATCCAATACTTTTTGCAGCTCGGCTTTGGTTTCGTCTTCAACTTTGCCGCGGTCGCCAGAGATAATCGGCATCATTTGCGACTGGCCAACAATCTCGCGCAAGACCGACTGCGCCGCCACCCGCACCGTCTGGTCGGGATTTTGCATATTAAAAACATAATCTCTGGCGTCTTCAACCCGCCAAACAATCGTCAGGTTAATATCAACAATATTTTCATCGCCGGTAAGCATGTGGCTTTCGGTAAACGTGGCGGCTGAGGCTAGCTGTGCTTCCTGAATGCCCAAGTTTATACTGCGCTCCTGCGTAATATTGACTTTACGCATTGTTTCAATCGGATAAGGCAGATGATAATGCAATCCGGGAGGTGTCGTTTCGTGATAAGCGCCAAACCGCAGCACCACCGCCTCTTCATTAGGCTGAACCTGATAAAAACCGGATGCCAGCCACAATAAAAACACCACAGCAACAGCCCACCACCATTTGAAATTGATCTCCGCCGTTTTTTTGGGTTTGAACGGTTTAATATTCTTTGGCGGAACGTTGTTGTCCGCCCATGGATTGTCAAAATTATCGTTATCGTCCCACGGACTTGGATTTTTTGCCATTATCATCCTTTCTGTCATTTTTTAGTTGCATCAACCGGATTATATAATATAAATACCTCAAGAAAACAATTATCGCCAATCTATCAACAGGAGAAAACCATCATGGAAGACATCACGCGACAAACCGTTTTGCAATATTTTGCGCCGGAGCAACTTGCTTCGGTTGTTCTTAAAAACGGACGCATTGTCGTAACACTCAAGAATACTCCCGAAGATAAAGAAAAAGCCGCTGTGCTTGAAAAAGCTCTTTTGCAGCTTGATGGTGTTAACAAAGCCAATATTATTTTTACTGCCGAAAAGACAGCGCCGACATTGCAACCGGATGAGGAAATGTGGCAAGTAAAAGAGGTTAGAAAGATTTATGCTGTTGCCTCGGGCAAAGGCGGAGTCGGCAAATCGACAACGGCCGTTAATCTGGCTCTGGCTCTTTCCACCTTAGGGAAAAAGGTTGCTTTGTTTGACGCGGACATCTACGGTCCGTCAATTCCAACCATGCTTGGCTTTGAAAATCAACCTGCCGTTTCTCTTGACGGTCGGACTTTTGAACCTTTTTCCGCTCTGGGCATCAAGTCGATGTCCATTGGCTCGCTGATCGACCGCGATACGCCGATTATTTGGCGCGGTCCCAAAGCCTGCGGCGCCGTCGAGCAGCTTTTAACAGAAGTTAACTGGGGCGAAACAGATATTATGATTATTGACATGCCGCCCGGAACCGGCGATATTCAAATCAGTATTTCTCAAAAGTTAAAGCTCGACGGCGCCATTATCGTTTCTACACCGCAGGATATAGCACTGATTGACGCGGTTAAGGGCGTTAATATGTTTCGTAAAGTTGATGTGCCGATTTTGGGCATTGTTGAAAACATGAGCTATTATGTCTGTCCGAAATGCGGCTATCGCGACGAAATTTTTGGCCATGCCGGAGCGGCAGAAACCGCCGATCGTTTAGGCGTCAGATTCTTGGGAGAAATTCCGTTGCATTATTCTATTCGCTCTCATTCCGACACGGGAAAACCGATTGTTGCGGCCGAACCGGACAGCCTCTACGCCTCAGCTTATAAAGATATTGCCCGTAAACTTATCTAACTGCCGGCAAAAATTTTAACATCGTTGGGAAAATTGACGTCAAACAACTTCTTTTTGTCCCTGACCTCGAGTGTTTGCGTGTAGTCGGCATGCTCGGCAAAGATCACACGTATTTGGGCATTCTCCGGTACGATATCCGCTTTGTCATAAAGCGAACGGCTCCATAAAACAGGATTGCTTTTTATCCCTTTGAAAGCCAGCATACAAAGCTGCTTTTCCGCTGATTTGTCAAACTTATCAATTAATTTATTTAAATCGGCGGCGGTTATATTAGGCATGTCTGCCGGCAGCAAAATTGCACCGTCGCAACTCAAAGGCATTGACTTCAGACCCATGCTGATTGATGTTTTTATGCCTGCCGCAAAAGCAGGGTTGTATAAAACATTAATATCCAGTTTATCTAACCATTCTTCCATTTCTTCGTGCCTGAAGCCGGTTACCACAAACACCGGTTTGGCGTCGGATGCAATTGCGGCATTGACCGCGCGCATAAACAACGGCTGGCCGTCTTTATTTTCGACCATTAATTTGTTTGAACCGGAACGTCTGCCCTGCCCTGCTGCCAAAATGACAATGCCGATGTCGGCTTTATTTGCCGAAGTTTTTGAATTTGGCATAATCAGGCGTTTTATATCGCCGGCCGGCAAAGAATCGATTTCGTCCAGTCGGACAGAACGTTTGTGCGCAAAAGACGCCTCGCTCAAATGAGGCGTAAACACCGCATGTTTTATCAGACCATCCATTGCCGAAGTATCCGCCATATCGTAGGCATGCGGCACAACAATAATTTTTCTTATGCCTTTTTGCGCTATTAGTAAATCAGAAGCGCCTATCTGCGGCTGGGCGGCATTGACAATATCATCCGCGACCATTTTTACACCCGAAGCAATAACATCGCCGCGACCGGAAGAGCGCAGCGGGCTCAAAACAAATACAACATCCGCTTTTTGCTTAAATGCATCAAGCAGAGAATCCGCCACACTTTCGCGGCTGTACCGACCGGAAATCTCCCCGCTGAAGTCAAAACCAAGCCCCTCGAGATTTGTTACGAGTTTCATTACCACGGCGGTAAAGTGTCGGTTTTCGTCCTCATCGTTTAAGAGGTGCGGATAGACCAAAATTGTTTTCTTTTTATTGATCGGACTCAGAGACAAAAGGCTGTCATTTCCGGAAAGTCTGAAGATCATGTCGTCAATTTCCGCTTCGCTGACCAAGGGAGGCGTAATCTCTAGAGCGGCAATTATATCTCCTTTTTTTACAGAACTGTGCGGAGGTATCGTATTTAGAATAAAATGCTCATTAAAACTATTGAATCTGTCCAAGCGGCTTTCATCAGCAACAAAAATTCCGTCAGCCGACGCAGCTATTCGGCAGACACCGTCGCTTTCTGTCAAGTACCCAAGGCCTTTGCCGCAGATGTGGGCAGCCGTCTGATGCAGCGCTATTTTATAATTGACATCGCCTTCTTCAAACTCGGCACCGAATAATGAACGAATACCGTAGGTTTTGAAAACGGCGATATCTTCTTGGTTGATAACATGCCCTTTAGCATAAAAATTTTCGCCCAAAACGATATCGCTGCATAAGACGATCCCCGCTGCTTGATTGATATTAAAATCGCCATACTTCATCGGCTGTCATGCTCCCGCCTAGTTTAAATAATCCAGCAGTGACAGATTCATAACATTATTAAGAACCTCATATGACGCTGAGAGTGAATTCATGGTGGTTAAAAGTTTAACCGTTGCTTCAGTTTGATCAACATTTTTGATTGAATAGACGTTATTTTCTAGTGTGGTTTTGGTTAGATCAAGCGTCTGCTGAACATTATCCAACGTCACGTAATTGGCAGATATCTTCGCGATAACGAAAGACAATGTCTCGTTGGTGCCGCTGACGGCTTTGCCGTTGTTGTCGATTGCCGATTGCAGCAAATTCATGGCATCATTAACCAGTTGGTTGACTTCGTCGGCATTGGTAACATTGCCGTTTTCGTCGGTTTGAATCAAATTGCCCTGCGCAATCTGACCAAACGCGCGAAACAGTTTGTCAAACACGCTGTCGTTGGCGTTAATATCCAGTGTGATGCTCTGATTTTCAGAAACACGAAAAGTTTCCGTTGCTGAACCACCGGTATAATAACTGTCGGAAGCCAAAGTCCATTTATCGTCGGCAGACACCGTTACCGGCAAATTGCCAAAATAGCTTTCGTCTGCTCGGACAATCAAATCACCGTTGTCTTGGATACCGACGACCTGCATCACCGGCGCCACATCATCGCTACCGCTAAAATTAATAACCGTGCCGACAGCAAAGGATGTATTGAGCGAAACTGCCTGCCCGTTGGCTCCCACCCCGTCGGTATAAGTTGCATCTGCAACCACCGGTGTATCCTCGGAAAATGTTATGGTTTTGCCGTCGGTTGAAACTGATTCAACGATATAGGCCTTGTTTTGCCCGTTTTCATCGGTAAAAATCAGCGTATCGCCGGCGCCGATAGTATTAAAAGCACCGCGCTGCTCTGCTTTAAGCGTATTATCTACCGCCGAAAAGGTCAAATCGCCGGTTGTGGCCTCGCCGCCGGTTACCGCTACCGACGTAAAACCGCCGGTCGCCGACAACACAAATTCATTATCTGCAGCCGCCGCATCATGACTGATTGTCAGATCTCCTCCATC
Source organism: uncultured Alphaproteobacteria bacterium (assembly GCA_944393715.1). Taxonomy (GTDB): domain Bacteria; phylum Pseudomonadota; class Alphaproteobacteria; order RF32; family CAG-239; genus CAZU01. The sequence continues at coordinate 591 of CALYBB010000030.1, read as the reverse complement.
TGCGGCCTTAACGACACGACTGGATAGATTGGCATTTGCCGTCGACGGATATTTGATGTTGACACCATCATAATAGCTTTGAAACTCATCAAGTGTCGTAAACTCAAACTTGGTCGGTGCCGAAGACGAGCCCGCGCCAAAAATATATTTGCCGGCAACCGATGTATTCAAAGCGTCTGACAACAGCGACATTCCCGAATAGGCCACCATTTGCAAATCCGTTACCGAAGATGAAACATCGCTGCTTACCGGCTCACCGTTTTTTAGATCAGATAATGCCGACAAGGCGTTGTTCAGCTGGCTCTTAAACGAACTGACCGCATCTTCGACGTTTTGCATCACTGTGCTCATCGACTCAATCGTGGTGTTCAAAATAACATTATTGTCCGAAAAACTTTGCACCACAGATAGAGATGCTTCCATATTGACGATATTGGATGCGCTCATGCCGTAGCCGCCGTAGTTTGAATACTTGATGCCGGTGGTCGCCTGATAGCTGTAAATATCCATCAGCGCCTTAGTTGACATTGTCTGACTCAACAAATTCATGTAGTTTGCGTATGTTGGAACTCGAACCATGATTCAACCCTC
>CALYBB010000029.1 GCA_944393715.1 uncultured Alphaproteobacteria bacterium | reverse complement strand
ATGTCCTCACCGGTTGAAGAAGGAAGAATCTGCAGCGTTTTGCCGCTGGCAACAAATCTTTCCGGCTCGGCAACACCCGAATTCTGGATGGCGCTGGCCAATTTACTGACATTATCCGCAACACTGTCACCGGCATCATAGCCTAAATAAATCGTATCGTCGGTGCTGGTGCCGTTGGCAAAGACAAAGCGAATGTCGTCGATGGTTATTTCGTCATTTTCGGCGATGTTGGTTATATCGATGTAAGCAACGTTTTTAATCATATTATCAACGGCTTCCAAAGTAAATGTGCCGCGCGGCAAGCCGGAGGCAGGATCGATATCCGCCGAGGACTGAACACAGGCCAGTGTGCCGCTGCAGTCGAAATTGAGCTCATCACCGGTTAATGATTGTTCAACGACAATACGGTTACCGTCAACACTGAAACGTCCGGCATCACGGATATTGTCGGTAATGGCTTCCATAAACACGTTCAAAACATCGTTAACCGAGTTGCAGTCGGTCATATCAACGGCAATATTGCCGTCGGCAGCCTGATTTCCTTCGGTAAATTCAAAAGTCACATCGTTGATTTTGATGGTAGAACCGACCGCCGGAATCTCGGTGAATTCCATCTGGGCAATCGAGGCATAGACCAGATCATCTTTGGTGTACATATTGATTGCCGCTGCGCCGGATGGAATCGTCGTATCCAAAGACCAAGCGTTAGCCGCCGTTTTGGTATAATTCAGGCTGATATTGCTGGCGTTGCCGAGGCTGTCGTAGATCAGGGTCGAAACCGAGTGGGTATCGCCGATAGACGAACCGGACGGCAGGTTGGCGCCAAACGAAATCTGAGTGGTCGGAGTAGCCGTGCCGCCAATGTTGGACAAGTTTATACCCTGCAGGTTGTTAGCATCGACAATATTGTCATTGATATAGACCGTGCGGCCGTCGGCGTCTTTATAAGCTTTCATATAAACGATGCCGTTAATTTCTACAGTCGCCGCTTCGGTGTTGCCGTCCCATGGCATTAAAGACCAAGCTTGAACATAGTATCCGCCGCTGTTAACCAGATAGCCGGTTTCGTCTTTGGTAAAGTCGCCGGCACGGGTATAGGCCCATGTTCCTGAACCGTTATTGGCCGAGTTGACGACAAAATAGCCGCTGCCACTGATGGCAAGCGATGTCGTCGATGAGACTGAAGACAACAACCCCTGAGTATCAATCGCCTGCGAAGTGTGCGGCTGGACACCGCCGGAAGAATATTTGTTTGATGATACTTGTTTGGTAACCAGAGTCGAAAACGAAACATTGTTGTTTTTATAACCAATGGTGTTCATGTTGGCGATGTTGTCCGCCACGGCGCCCATGGCGCTCGACTGCGCACTCAACCCCGAAACACCAGCTTGCAATGCACCTAAAATACTCATTTCTTTTCTCCTAAAACTTCAAATTTATACTAATTGCTCAACCGTTTCTCCGGCATCATTGCCGCCTGAAGAATCGTCTTTTTTAAGACTTGCGATTAAATCATCCCAGTAATTTTCGTCGCGAATTGTCAGGACATAATCCAGTGTGGCGGTAACGGAATCGCTCAAGCCGACATAAATACCGCTGTCGTCGCTGGCAACGCCGGTCACCCGTCCGAATACGGTGGTTGTAACCGAGGCGGCACTTTCGCCGGTCGGTACCGAGGTGTTGACAACAATCTGGTAAACGCCGTCCGGCAATTGCTCACCCGCGGAATTTTTGCCGTCCCAGACAAAATCGTGCGCACCGGCCGATGTTTCACCCTGCGTCGTATAGACGACATTGCCTTCGGTGTCTTTTACCGTGATGGTGCAGCTCTGGACATTTTTGCTTAACGTGTAGGTTGATTTGGCCGCACCGCCGTCCAGCGGCATCATATCGCCTAGGACCTGAACCGTTTTGCCAACATAACCGGCAGCCTGAACGCCCAGATTATATAATGACATACTCAGCAGATTATCCAGTTTGGCATTGGTCTGGATGGCCTGTTCGACATTGGAATACTGCACCAGCTGATTGGTGTATTCGGCCGTGTCCATCGGATCAAGCGGATCCTGATATTGCAGTTGGGTGGTCAGCAGCGTCAAAAAGGTGTTCATATCCGCCGACAACGTCTGGCTGGAACTGGCCGTTGTCGAACTGGTGTTAATTGAACTGATGATAGAGCTTAAATCGGTCATCTTTTTTCTCCCTATTTATCAGACCGTGATGTTTAATACCAAGACGGGATCCCATACAAGGTTATCATTACCGGCGGCGCCTTCGGCCTCCTGCTCAAGAGCGTCGCCGATAAATTGCAGACGTCCGGCGTCAGCTTTCTGCTGCGCTCCGGTCTGGTTTTCATTCTGAAAGCTGAAATTGAAGCTTCTGCTATCCGCATTATAACCGGCATCGTTAAATGCTTTTTCGAGTCCGGAAATATCTCTTTGCAGCATATCAATCGTCTCTGGACGGCTGACGATGATATCGGCGTGCAGACGACCATCTTTGGCGATATGCATTTTAACTTGAATTTTGCCCAAATCTTCCGGCTTTAGCTGGATATCAATGGTATCGACTCCCTTAACCGCCGATTTGGTGATATTAACCTTAATCTGTTCAACAACTTCTTTACCCATGCCTTTGAAAACATCGCGTGAAGAGGTTTCATTAAGGCGGGTAAAAGCTTCCGTGCGGGCGGTATTGGCAGACTCAAAGACAGCTCCCTTGCCGGAGGCCGTCAAAACCTGCACATTGTCCGTTGCGGCGTGTGTAACCGCTTCTTTGGCGGTATGCTGCGGCAAAGTTTGCACCTCAAGCGCCGCCACACCTTTAAGCATTGCCGGATTGGGCTGCATATTGGCACTATTTTTGGCATTGACCGCGACCGATGCTTCGGCATCAACCTGAACGCCAAACTCCGCATCAGTCAAAACAGTTTCGGCATCCACGCTCTGGAACAAAGAATCAATCTCGAAGCGGTTTTGCAAAACATCTTTGGCAACCGGTGCGGCAATTTTTGCCTCCTCAATACTGACTTCAATTTTTATCTTTCCGTCCGGCGCGATTTTTTTATCCAAAATCTGTGCTTGTTCCAATAACAAGGCATCTTCCGCAGTCAGCTGCGCCGGAACATCTGCCGATGTTGCAACCGGCTTGGCTGCCGCCTCATTCATGTAGGCGCTTTTGTCAGCGAGCGGCACTTTCACCCCTGTTTCCGCTACAGAATCAACATTTTGAATCATTGGAAGTACAACTCCCGAAATTTTTTGTCCCTCTGGAGAAAACGCGGCGTTATCGGGTGTTGTCTGTCCTGCTGCCGGAGTCTTCCCGTCCTGTCTCGGCAAATCTTCCGCAGCAGCCGAATTGTCTTTTGTTGTGGTCTGAGACGATTGAGTTTTGTTTTCTATCAGCGCAGGCGAGCTTTCTTCTTCAGAAGCTTTTTCTTCGATTTTTTTGTTTTTTTTGTCCTTATCCTCGCGGCGAACAGGCTCTTCTCTGACCGGCTCTTTTTCACCACCATCCTTTTGGACTTGGGCAATATTTTTGTCTTTAACATTATCGTCAACACGGATTTCTTCGCGTAAAGAAGCCGGCATCTCTTTTTTAGCAACGTTTTCTGTCTGCGCGCCATTCTGTAACATATCGGCGAAGCCTTCCGAGACCTCAAAAGCCGCTACTGAACCGCCCTGCCGGAAATTTAATAAGCGCTGAAGAAAATTTGTCGTTTCCTGTATTTCCATCGTTTGCAACCTTTTTTTATGAAAAAAACACTCTGAGGCTTTTAATGCAATTAGCGTGCCAAAATTTTAATTATGTTTTTATTTTTGAGAAAAAACCGTTTTTTGTTGTAATTTTTGGCGAATCTGTTATGCTTGGCGGCAGATGAATCCTTAATCAAGAAAGAGAGAAAAAATGGCTGATCAATTAGACCCAAGAGTTATCGGCAAATTGGCCGAAGTGTTGAATAAAAATAATTTGAGCGAGCTTGAATATGAGGACGAAAGCTGCCGTATTCGTCTAAGAAGTGTTAATGCGCCATTGCCTCCGGCACCGATGCCTCCTGCGCCTCCGGCACCTCCGGCCGCGGCTCCGGCTCCCGCGCCGGCCAAGGCGGACGAATTTGCCATTGACGACTATGCCAACAACGCCGGCAGCGTCAAATCGCCGATTGTCGGCGTGGTTTATCTGTCGCCGGATCCAACCAAACCGGATTATGTCAGTGTCGGCGATACGGTCAAAGAAGGCGATATTGTCTGTCTGATTGAAGCAATGAAGACCTTTAATCCGGTCAAGGCTCATCGCTCCGGCACAGTCAGCAAAATTTTGGTTGAATCGGGGGATCCGGTTGAATACGGCGAATCTTTGATGATTATTGAATAAGGTAATAGCGCATGTTTGAAAAAGTATTGATTGCCAACCGCGGCGAAGTTGCCTTGAGGATTCACCGCGCCTGCCGTGAAATGGGCATCAAAACAGTGGCCGTGCATTCAGAAGCGGATGCTAATGCCATGCATGTCCGGTTGGCTGATGAGGCGGTTTGTATCGGGCCGGCGCGGTCGGCTGATTCTTATTTGAATAAGTCGGCCATTATCTCGGCGGCAATTATTACCGGAGCCGACGCTATCCATCCCGGATACGGTTTTTTGTCAGAAAATGCCGATTTTGCCGAGATGGTTGAAGAGCACGGCATTACTTTTATTGGCCCCAAGCCGGAACAAATCCGAACTATGGGCGACAAACTTTTGGCTCGCGAAGCCGCTATTGCCGCAGGGCTGCCGGTTATTCCGGGATCGCCGGCTTTAAGCACAGTTGAAGAAGCAAAAAAATGGGCGCTTGAAATCGGTTATCCGATAATTATTAAAGCCAAAGCGGGCGGCGGCGGCAAAGGCATGAAAGTTGCCTTTAACGAGGACGAAATCGAAACCGCTTATACCATGGCGCGCGCCGAAGCCAAAGCATCGTTTACCAGCGATGAAGTCTATATGGAAAAATATCTGCAAAAACCGCGGCATATTGAAATTCAGGTTTTAGGCGACACCTATGGCAATGTGGTGCATTTAGGTGAACGAGACTGCTCTATTCAACGTAAAAATCAAAAAGTAATTGAGGAAACGCCCTCGCCGGCATTGAACCAGCAACAACGCGATGAGATCGGCGAGATTGCCCGCACAGCTATGGAAAAAATTGGCTATTCCAGCGCCGGAACTTTGGAATTTTTGTTTGAAGACGGCAAGTTTTATTTTTTGGAAATGAACACCCGCCTGCAGGTTGAACATCCGATTACCGAGGCTCTGACCGGTATTGACATCGTGCGTGAGCAGCTTAGGATTGCCGCCGGCGGCAAACTCGGCTACACACAAAAAGACATTACGTTCCACGGCCATGCGATTGAGTGCCGCATTAATGCCGAGGATCCGGAAACCTTTGCACCAAACCCAGGCAAAATTACCGAATGGCATGCACCGGGCGGCTTGGGTGTTAGGGTCGATTCAGAAATTTATTCGGGTTATAAAATCCCGCCGTTTTATGACAGCATGATTGCCAAGTTGATTGTCAGCGGCAAAACCCGCAACGGCGCCCTGATGCGCTTGCACCGAGCATTGGAAGAATTTGTGATTGACGGGATTAAGACGACCATTCCGCTGCACCAAAAAATTATATCGCAACCAGAGTATATTGATGGTATCTATAATATTCACTGGTTGGAAGAAATGTTGACCCAAAGAAAGTAAACCGGCTTTATCCCCGAGGTGTGGTGGTTTGGGCTGCCATATAGAGATGCGACCGGTTTAGAATGGGGCGGAATACTCACTGCGGCGATGTGGTTGGCAGAAGATTTGGGCTACGACTTGATAAACCCGCGAATATTGGTGCCGAAAGTTTGGCGGATATATGATGTTAATGAGCTTGGTTTTTCCTGAAAATTTTCTGCCTGCAACTGTGCCTGCAAAACTTCGTTTATTTTCATTTTAGATTCAACAAGTTGTCTTTTCGCCGGTGCGGCGGTTTCTCCACGGACCGCCGCCAGATTGTACAAAACATGAGCAAAATCTATATCTTTGTTATATTTTTCGCCGGCAGTCAAAATATCTGCCAGTGTCATCATGGCTTCTGTTTTGCCCTGTGAAGCTGCCTGACGCAGATATTTTACCGCATTATTATAGTTTTGCGGAAAACCGCGGCCATTGATATAAATATCGGCCAAAACGACTTGCGCTTCGTCTATGCCGGCGTCTGCCGCAGCCTTGATCAAAGGTGCGGCTTTGGCATAATTTTGCGGTCGTTCGGCACCGATATAATAAGCATAACCTGTCATAAATTTGGCTATAATATTGCCTTCGGCCGCTGCTTTTTCAAAATAATCAAGCGCCAACAGTTTGTTTTTTTCGGCTCCGTTGCCACTAATGTACATAAATCCGAGATTGACTGCCGCTTCGCTATCACCGAGTTCGGCTGCCTTAGCAAATAGGATTGTCGCTTTGGCCGGATTCCGTGCTACGCCTATACCTCCATAATAAAGGCTGCCAAGGTTATTCAGACCGGCAGGGTCATTTTGCAACGCTGCTTTGCCATAATATTCAAAAGCTTTTGCATAATCCGCCTTAAGGCCGTTTTCGCCATAAAGATAAGAATACCCCAACAAAAGCTGTGCCTGAACATTGCCAGAATCGGCCAACTTAATGGTTTCTTCAATTGTTGTCGGCAGTCCTTTTTGTGCGTCAGCCGAGTTGTCTTTCGTCGGAAAACGTAAGCCCAGAAAAGAAAACAGGCCGCCTTCTTCTGCTTTGGGCTCGACGGATTTGGTTTCCTGCGGCGTGCCTTCAAACAGCGAAATAACGGCTTCTTCTCCAGCAAATGACGGCGCAGCGCTCAAGGCCAACATAAACATAATGGCGCGAAATAATGCAGACATTTTGTAATCCTTAAAAAGCGGTTTATTTAGAGATTATTATAACACCGCATAGGTTAATTTTGCATAAATTTATTAAAAGAGGTCTTTCGCTCATGCGCAGGCGATGACAGAAACGAAACTGTCATGCTGCATTAAAAACCGTCATGTTGAGGAACGTCAGTGACGAAACATCTTATAGATCCTTCGCTTCGCTCAGGATGACTGGGAGGTAAGCGCTCAGGATGACAATAAAGGGTGCTCAGGATGACGTTTTCCTTTTGTCATGTTGAGGAACGTCAGTGACGAAACATCTTATAGATCCTTCGCTTCGCTCAGGATGACTGGGAGGTAAGCGCTCAGGATGACAGTAAAGGATGCTCAGGATGACGGTGCACTGTACTGTCATGTTGAGCGGAGCGAAACATCTAAGAGATTCTTCGGGACTTACGTCCCTCAGAATGACAGAAAAAGGACACTCAGAATGACGGTGCCCTTTATTGTCATGTTGAACGAAGCGAAACATCTAAGAGATTCTTCGGGACTTACGTCCCTCAGAATGACAGAAAAATAACGCTCAGAATGACCAAAAAGGGCGGTGTTCACACCGCCCTCGAAAGTTTTTTAGTCCTTGGCTTAGAACAAGCTCAAGACGGACTGAGCCGACTGCGAAGCCAAAGACAAAGAGTTAATCGCCAGTTGCTGTCTGGTCTGCAAGGCCAGATAGTTGGCCGACTCTTCGTTCATATCGGCAAGAACAAGGTTGTCGGAACCG
>CALYBB010000028.1 GCA_944393715.1 uncultured Alphaproteobacteria bacterium | reverse complement strand
GAGCTTTTATTCCCATCTTTGCATAATCTATCACATGCTGCAGCATATGAAAATCGGCCTCATCAAACTGCTGACAATATATTGACATTTCTTGAGCCTGTTTATTTTTTAACTCTAATAATTGGTGCGTAAATTTTTCAAAGTCTATAATTCCCTCTACCCATATTTATATTAAAAAAGAAGAATTTAAATTTATAAATGATAAAGAAAGATATAAAATATTTTTATATAATTTTAAATGCAATTTTCCTCTGTTAATTTCTCAGCTCTCTTTTTTATTCCATTTCCCACACAATATTCCTGCTGCTGATTAAAATCATCTGTTCGAAAGTGGTTTTTGCCCGGCAGGGCAGTTTTTCCCGTATTTAATCTGTTTTTAGGAATTATACTTTATCTTGGGCGTTATAGCGAGGGATAAAAAATGATTACGGAAAACAGATGGCTGCATATATTAGGTGTCGCCCGCAAAGCCAAAGAGTTTGCATCAAAAATGCGTCCGGATGATGAACACTATGCGGAAGATATGTTTTTGTTGGGACTGCTGCACGATTTGGGTTATGAATTTGCAGAAACAGGACAGGATCATGCGCTGATCGGCGGAAAGATTTTAAAGCGTTCAGGCTATAGATATTGGCAGGAAGTTGCCGGCCATGGCAAACCGGAAGCTGCCGATATGACTGATGAGTTGTTTATTTTAAATTGTGCTGATATGAGCGTTCGGGCAGACGGCAAAAACTGTACGATGTCCGAACGTCTTAAAGATATAGCATCAAGATACGGCATTGCTTCTCCGGCATATCGCAAAACGGTTTCAGAAATCAACAGGCTGTTATCAGATCCCCGCTGGGCAAAACTTTCCTCCTGAACAAATCCGCCGTCCATTTCCTGCGGCCATGCGGGCTTTGGTAGCCGTTTGTTCCGGTAAATCATTCATCATGTTCATAAAAGATTGTTTTTATACTTGGTTCCCCATTCGGCCATGGCATTAATGATGTTTTGCAGTGACAACCCGGTTTTGTTCAGGCTGTACTCAACCCGCGGCTGAACTTCGCCATAAACCGGGTTCGGCCGTTGTCAGCGCCCGTCGTTCCGGGACGACCGCAACGCTGTATCAGCTGAATAAATATTTTCAGATTGCCGAGATGCCGGTTATCTCCGGCCGCTACTGGAATATGGTCCACGGTGCCAATCCCGATGAAGTCCGGCAAGATAAAGAAGGAATGCAGAATATGCGTATTCTGGCCAAAAATATGGCTTATTATTTGAAGATGAAAGAAGCGGCTGCCAAGGCCGGCATTACCGAGCCGGAACCGGAAGAGATTGAATATACCAATTTTATCCGTTGATTGTGTCAGCGGGAAAAAACTCCGCCGGATATTCAACCTCGGCATTAACGGGCAGGCCGTTTCCCTGCAGGTCACAGGCCATAAATACGCCTTTAGGGAGTTCAAACGGTGCCCTCAGTCCGAATTTTGCGGCGTCGACATAACCGAACCGCGGATAATATGCCGGATAACCGATAACGACGGAATAAGCATAACCGAGGCGTCGCGCGATTTTATGCCCTTCGTTTATCAGCCGTCCGCCGATACCCTGCCGCTGATAATCCGGCAGCACCGCAAGCGGCGCCAAGGCCAGCTGCGTGGTCTGGCCGGCTTTGAGCTTGGTAAACAGAATATGTCCGACAATTTTGTCGCCGGTTTGTGCTACCAGCGACAATTCCGGAATAAAAAAGCGGCTTTGCCGCAGCCGGCCGACAAGATTATATTCATCGCCGTCGGTATGTTCGGCGGCAAATAGCGCCTCATACTTTTGGTCGGCCAGCCGGATTCGATCCGTCGCGGTAGCCGGAGCCTGCGCCTGAGCGATACCGGTCATAAATAACGTGAGCACAAAGGCATAAACTGTCTTCATTTTACTCTCCCTGAATGTTCTTGTTCGGTTATTATGATATTGGCAATAAAAACAAAAGTACAATACCGTTTTTTTATAAAACGATAAATAAAATTTATGGTTTTCACCGGGGCATAAAAAACGCGCCGGTTAAGGCGCGTCGTCTGCGTGAACGTCTTTGCCGTAAAGCATCCAGTCATAAAGCCGCGATTTCTTGCGGACATTGATATCCATGTCCTTTACGGTCATTTTGCCTTCGGTTAACGTCGGCATATCTGAGAACAATGATGTTCCCAGGCCCAGACGGTGGCCGTCAATCTTCGCGCCAAGGCTTTCGATAATCGTCGGATAGATGTCAAACGGCGTAAACACGCGGTTTTTGGTATTAGCCGCTGCTACCGGTGAGTTGATGAAAATATTAATCGGTTTGCGGTTCATCTCTTTGGTAAAAACCTTGTTCATCGTTAAGTGATCGCCCAAAACCACCACCACGCTGTCTTTGTAAAAACCCTGTTTCTGCAGCCAGACAATAAAGTCGCTGATCTGTTTGTCCGAACAGGATATCACATTCTCAATGCTGTTGTGCGGGCCGTACTTACGTTCGCAAACGCTGTCGTCAAAACGCGCCGTGCCGTAGTGAGTGTCAAGCGTCATCAGCGTAAAGACAAAAGGCTTGTCCTGCGCCGCCAGATTGGCCAATTCTTCTTTGGCATAAACAAATACTTGTTTGTCCGGCAATTTTGTCGTTTTTTCAAACGAAAGCTCGATTCCGTCGCGCTCGGCATAAAAATTGGTATCCAAAAGCCGTTGCGCACCATGGGTTTCAACAAACTTGTCCATACCGGCGAATTCACCGTTAGAGCCGATTAGCGTGCTTTCGATATAGCCTTCGTTACGCAAAATGTCATACAGACACCAAGCCTTAGGGAAGAATCCTTCTTTGGGATGAAACCAGTTGGGGTCGTTAATCGGCAGTTGAATTGGTGCGCCGCAGGTTTGCGCAAACAGTCCCGCCTGAGTCCACTGGGTGCCGTCAATTTCATAAGAGCCGCCAAGATATTCGTTATCGCTGAAGTTGATGTTTTCTTTGGCCAGTTTATGCAGTTCGGGGATCAAGTCGGCCTTAAAATAGTCGTGCAGAGGTGTTTGCGCATAAGTCGCTTCAATTGATTCGGCAAAAATCAAAATCAGGTTGCGCTTGTGAGCCGGAAATGTGATTTTGGCCTGCTGCGGGATAACATAATTTTCTTCATAAAAGTTTGAGGTCTCGGTCTTGTACTTGTGATAGGTGAGCATATTATAAACATTCATGCGAAAGAATACAAAAACCACACAAAACAGCAGCCATACAAGGCTCAAGGCCAGTCGTTTTTGCTTAACCCAGTCGCGGAAGGCATCAATAATTTTGACATGGACACGGTATTTCAGTCCAAAGAACAAAACCAACACCACAACGATAATCGCGCCGGTCATTACGGTGTTTTTAAGATAACTCATGATCATACGGATTTCGGATGAAAACGGCATATTGAGGTGGAACATAATCTGCTCGTAGGTAACCTCGCCGAACTTTCTCACCACCCAGTTGGCGGAAGAAAACATCATAAATCCGACAAAAAAGATAAGAAGCGACAACACGACTAAAACTCCCCAAAAAAAATTAAGGCTCTTTGACTTTACTTAGCGCATTGTCCGCGCCGCGTCAAGAGCCTTAATCGGACGACAAACTTTTACAGACTGCGCAGCGTGTCCGTATCAACCAAATCCAGATACTTGCCAAGGTATTTCTTAATCTCGGTCGGATTCTCGACAATCTTGAATCGCGGGTTGCCATAAAGAATAACCGTTACGCCTTTGTCATGCAACTCGCCTATATATTCCAGATTTTTCTCAAACGACTTTTCGCCCAAGATAACCGATTTAACATTGAGCCAGTCCATAAACAGTTTGTAAATTTCTTTAACGCCGCGGCGTCCGCCTTTCAGCCGCAGGGTTGGATAATCGATTCCCGCTTTCAAAGCGCGCATATAGCCGTATAGACCATATACCTGCAAAATCACCCGTTTCGGAAAAGGAAACAATTCGGCGATGTATTCAATATCGCGCGCTTTGTCCACCAATAAAATCCAATCCGGATATTTCCGCATCAGTTCCGCCACGTCGTTTGCGTCCATGGTCGTATACTTTCCGTGAATCTTAGATGCTTTCACTTCGGCCAGCGTCAGCGGCTCATCGCCCCTGTCTTCATGACCTGTTGCTTCGTTAAACAGCTTCCAGTCATGTCCAGCAATATAAAAACCGTCAGATGTCTTGATAAAATCTATCTCAATAAATTTCATGCCGGCCTTGATGGAATCTTCAACGGCTTCTCGCGAACTGGTATAAATATGTTCGTCGATTCTACCGCCGGCATGGGCGATCAGATGATGCTCGCCGTTGTGAAAAGGATAGGGCGCCTTATCCTTAATGTTAGAGGCTGCTACCCTCCCCCATAGCGCGGAAACAACAATAGCCCAAACAATTGTCAGACAAAGTATTCCGGCTAAAATGCGTAAAAATATTTTCATTATAAAATCCCCAAAATTAAACAACAAACATATTCTAAATAGCGGGACAGTTTATCACAAGATTTTTTTAATTATTTATGTTTATAATTAAGTATGAATGCGAAAATACTGTTCAACAGGAGGGGAAAATGTCCTTGGATTTTAATTGGCAGCAGTTTTTAGGTGCTTTTTTTGTTTTATTTGCCATTATTGACGTTCCAGGATCATTGCCGATAGTTTTAGCGCTGCGCCGCAAGGGCAAAATAGTTAAACCCTTAAAAACAGCTGGATTGGCACTATGTATGTTTTTGATTTTTTATTTTGTCGGAGATGCTTTTCTCAGGCTTTTCGGAGTCGACACAGCATCTTTTGCGGTCGCTGGTTCGCTGATTATTTTTGTCATGGCCTGCGAGATGATATTGGATATTTCTATCTTTCAGGACACAGCGGATACCCCTAAGGATTCGAGCTTTTTTCCGGTCGTTTTTCCGCTGCTTGCCGGAGCCGGAGCCCTAACCACGATGTTAGCCATCCGCTCACAGTTTTCGCCGTTGAATCTTTTGAGTGCGGTTTTTGCCAACATGGTCTGCATTTATTTGATTCTGCGTCTGGCTGATAAATTTGAAAAGAAACTGAGCGCAGGCTTCATCTATATGCTTAAAAAGTTTTTCGGCATCATTCTGCTGACTATTTCCATCAAATTATTTACCAGCAATATCACGATATTGATTGAAACGGTCATAGAAACGACGGCTTAGATTTTAATCAGCCCGTGTTCCAGAAAAGAGAAGTAGTCAGACTGAGTAATGATAATATGTTCGTGCAGGCGGATTCCCATTAATTGACAAGCCTGAGCGACATTGTTCGTCAGCTTTAAGTCGTTGTCGGACGGTTTGGCCGAACCAGACGGATGATTATGTACCATAATAATACCGGCAGCATTGTGCTCCAAAGCATTTTTAACAATTTCGCGAGGAGAGATACTGACCGACGACAAACTTCCTTTTTGCAACAATTCATAACCAATGGCATTGAGCTTGGAATTCAGATAAATAACATGCAGCTCCTCAACTTCCGAATAGGCGATGGTGCTGCGGCAAAAGTCAATCAAAGTATCAACATTAATCAACACAGGTTTATCATCCGAGGCCAGATTTTGCCAACATAACCGCTGAGTTGAAACCGTAATGATTTTAAAAACCGTAATAATGCTGTCGCCGATTCCTTTAATTTTTCGCAAAGAATATTCCGACGCAGAAATAGCTTTAGCGAAACTGCCAAACTCGGCCACCAGCTTTTTTGCCAGCGGTTTAACGTCGCGGCGAGGAACAGCCAGTGTCAACACCAGCTCCAAAAGTTCATAGTCTGCCATATCCCGTCCGTTGCCGAGCAAAAATCGCTGTTTTAAACGTTGACGATGACCAATATAGTCCGGTTGCTGTTCATCCATGCTTTTTAGCCTTGCTTTTTATAAGGCGGCTGATCTAATCCCGCCGGCGAGTAAGTAAACACCTCAAAACCGTCTTTGGTAACAGCCAGCGAATGTTCAAACTGTGCCGACAGAGAGCGATCTTTAGTAACGGCAGTCCACTCGTTTGCAAGAATGGACGCTTCCTTTTTGCCGAAGTTAATCATTGGCTCAATGGTAAAAAACATTCCTTCTTCCAGCTGTGGGCCGGTTCCTTTTTTGCCGCAATGCATCACATTGGGTTCGTCATGAAAAATTCGCCCCAGACCATGACCGCAGAACATATCCACGACCGAATAGCCGTAATGGTGGGCAATTTCTTCAATCACCGCGCCAATATCGCCAAAATGCGCGCCGGGACGTACGGCCTCAATCCCGCGCATCATGCACTCATAAGTTACTTCACACAGCCTCTTAGCCTTAACCGAAGGTTTGCCGGCAAAATACATCCGTGAGGTGTCGCCGAACCATCCGTCCAAAATGACTGTAACGTCAATATTGAGCATATCGCCGTTTAAGAGTTTACGCTCAGGCGATGGAATGCCATGACATATTTCATGATTGATGGAAATACAAGTACTTTTGGGATAGCCGTGGTAGCCGAGACAGGCTGGTATTGCGCCGTGTGATTGAATAAAACGTCGGCACAAATCGTCCAAATACTCGGTCGTTACCCCGACATCGACGTACGGCGTAATATAATCTAGGCATTCGGCAGCCAGCTTACCGGCATTGCGCATTCCTTCATAGTCCTTGGGATCGGTATGAATGATAATTCCGTCTTTGTTTCGTTTGCTGTCAATTTTTTGAGCCACTTTGTTTCTACCTCGGTTTAGTCTATTAATAAATGATTTCCAGTCTACGATCTATTTCTATTCTGTTTTTTGTTGTTTTGCAACCGTAACACAAAAAATTTAATCCGTTTTTTGCTTCTTCAAACAAAACGGCGGCGCCGGCAGCATCGGCGTTCCAGATAAATTTGGCTGCGACGCAGTCTTCTCGTGGCGCAATCATAAAGATATAGGTCTTGGCGCCTTTTTGCCGTCGCTGGCGCATTTTCTCGATCATCTTCATTTCAAAAAAATTAACGGCAAAAGGAAAAACAATTTGACTGTCTTTTTTGTGATAAACCGGCAGCGCAAAGACAAAACATTTCTGTCCGTCTGGTGCTGTCAACTCAAAATCCGTCCCCAGTGTGGTGTCAGCGTGCTCCAGCGGCGTGCAGCGGGTGTATTCTTTTAGGTCGGTCAAAACGCTGTTATCAAAGGCCTCCTGAAATAACTGACGAAGATAGCGCGGATTAGCAAAGACCAGCCCCTCCGGTGTTTGCACAAACGATATATTGTACTTAACCAAACGTTTGCCGCGCGAGGTTCTTTTGAGCCAAAGAGGCGTTCCCGCAGTGCACATTTCGGCAATTTCCGGTGCACCGCAAAAAGCAGCAACAGCTTCACCGTTCTCCAATCTGGCATCAATAATAATTTCATTATAAACGCCGGTAACGGTCGCCGACAGCAACTTATGATTATATTCCAAAGCAAACATCCTGTCCGAAAAATATTATGACAATCCATTATTATATAAAAATTTCCAATTTATCAAGGGGCAACCGTCGGTTTTTTAAGCAAAAAGCGCTTGCCAGTTTCTAAAATTTACTTTATAAATAAACGCCGGATTTTTTTGATAAGGATTTTTGGGAAAAGACAATGATAACCGTTAATGAGATCAGAAGCACTTTTTTGAAATATTTTGCAAAAAATGGTCACAAAATTGTTCCATCTTCTTCACTGGTGCCGAATAATGACCCGACCCTGATGTTTACCAATTCAGGCATGGTGCAGTTTAAAAATATCTTCACCGGCAACGAAACAGCCGCTTTTAAGCGCGCCGCCACTTCTCAAAAATCTGTTCGCGCCGGCGGCAAGCATAATGATTTGGATTCGGTCGGTTATGATGTCCGCCATCACACGTTTTTTGAAATGCTGGGTAACTTCTCGTTCGGCGACTACTTTAAGGACGAGGCCATTGCCTTTGCGTGGGAACTGATCACCAAAGAATTCGGCATTAGTCCGGATAAGCTGGCGGTAACTTATTTTCACACCGACGAAGTTTCGCGCGACATCTGGAAAAAGGTTTCCGGCCTGCCGGAAGACCGTATCATTCCGATCGCCACCAAGGATAATTTCTGGCAGATGGGTGACACCGGTCCCTGTGGCTATTGTTCCGAAATTTTTTATGACCATGGACCTGAGGTTTGGGGTGGCCTTCCCGGCACGCCAGAAGAAGACGGCGATCGCTGGATTGAGATCTGGAATCTGGTTTTTGACGAATTTGAAGATTTGCCTGACGGCAGTCGTGTTCCGCTTAAACAACGTTGCATTGATACCGGTATGGGGCTGGAGCGTATCTCTGCCATTTTACAGGGTGTTCACTCCAACTATGATATAGACTTGTTCCGCAACTTAATTAAAGCAACGGCAGAATTAACCAACGTTGATCCCGCAGGTTCGCTGCGCGCTTCATACAATGTTATTACCGACCATCTGCGTGCCATGGCTTTTTTGATCGCCGACGGAGTCCTGCCCTCCAACGAAGGCCGCGGTTATGTCTTGCGCCGCATTATGCGCCGCGCCATGCGCCATGTCCATATGCTCGGCGTCAACGAACCGATGATTTATAAGCTTTTGCCGGCATTACAGCAAGAAATGGGCGAAGCCTATCCTGAGCTTTATAAAGCCGAGACTTTGATCAAAGAAACCATTAAAACCGAGGAAGAACGCTTTGGCAAAACCCTAGAAAAAGGCTTAAAACTACTAGCGGACGAAACCAAAGACTTATCCGCCGGTGCCACGCTGGACGGCAGAGTCGCATTCAAACTATACGACACCTATGGTTTTCCGCTTGATTTAACTCAGGATGCGCTCAAATTGCGCGATATTAAAGTTGATGAACAGGGCTTTAACGATGCTATGGCAGCGCAAAAAGCCGAAGCTCGTAAAAATTGGGCCGGCTCCGGCGATTCCGGTACCGAAAAGGTTTGGTTTGAGTTACAAGACAAACTCGGCTCGACCGAATTCTTGGGTTACCACACGCTGACCGCCGATGCAGAGATTACCGCCTTGGTTCAGGATAATAAAATTGTTGATGAAGTCGCCGCGGGCGAGTTTTGCCTATTGGCCAATCAAACGCCGTTTTACGCCGAAATGGGCGGTCAGGTCGGCGATGTCGGCATAATCAAAAGCGCTTCATTTACCGCTGAGGTCGTTGATACCAAAAAGAAGTGCGACGGGCTGCATGTTCATGTCTGCCGCCTGATGGACGGTAAGGTTAAAACCGGAAATTCGGCAACTTTTGCGGTTGACGCGGCGACCCGTGCTGCCGTTCAGGGCAACCACACGGTAACCCATTTGTTGCATAAGGCATTGCAGGAAAAATTCGGAAGCAGCGTGACTCAGAAGGGATCTTATGTCGCGGCGGATCGGATGCGTTTTGACATTGCCTATAACAAGCAAATCAGCGCTGATGAGCTACGTGCGCTGGAAGATCGGGTCGATGAGATGATTCGCACCAACTATCCTGTCGAGACCAAAATCATGAGCCATGACGATGCCATTGGCAGCGGCGCAATGGCGCTATTTGGCGAAAAATACGGCGACGAAGTTCGGGTTGTTTGTATTGGCGGTGGCGTGTCAACAGAACTTTGCGGCGGTACCCACGTTAAACATACCGGTGATATAGGGGGTTTTTCGATTCTTTCGGATTCTGCGGTAGCGGCCGGTGTTCGTCGTCTAGAATGCGTTACCGGTTCCGGTGCGGCTAAGCACACGCGCGACATGGAAGACAAAGTCCGCCATATCAGCCGCTTGCTCAAAGTCGGAGCCAATGACGTCGAAGGCCGATTAGAGCAGCTTTTGGCAGAACGTAAAGAAATGGAAGCCAAAATTTTTGAACTTAAAAAACAATTAGTCAGCGGTGCTGGCAAAACCGAGAATGAGTTTGAAGAAATCAACGGCGTCAAATTGGTGGCCAAAACGTTAAGAGATATTCAGACCAAAGAGATGAAAGCCGTCATTGATGACATTAAAGACAAATATAAGAACAATGTGGTTGTCGCGTTGTTTGCAGTCAACGACGGCAAGTCATCGGTAGTTATCGGCGTCAGCGATGATATTAAAGACAAACATTCAGCAGTGGATATGGTCAAAAAAATAGCCCCATTTGTTGGAGCCCAAGGAGGAGGCGGCCGGCCGGATATGGCTCAAACCGGCGGTTCAATAACCAATCGTTTTGACGAAGCCGTTGCCGAGATCAAAAAGACGCTGTAGTCTCTAAGCCCGCTTGTTATGCGAGGCCTAGCGTATTCTCATACAAAAAAAGGCGGTCTGCGATCCGCCTTTTTTACAAAGCAAAGCGTTAAGTTATTCTTCTTCGCCAAAATCATTATCTTCGTCGTCCATATCATCAAAATCAGCATCATCGTCCACCGTGCTGTCGTCTTCAAGTAGCAAAGTCTCATCAGCCTCTTCTTCCGATTTTTTCCGGCGGCCGCGGCGTTTGCGCATAGGAGCCTTCTTCTTCATGGCATCAATGATATAATGTCCGGCGATCTTGTATAAATCAACCAAATGGTTATTATACATGTGATCGGCCCCCTCGACCATTGCATAATCAACAGACACATTGCGCTGGGTATTCAGACGTTTAACCAACGCCGTTACGCTGGACGGCATAACAATTTCATCAATACACCCTTGGGTAATCAGGCCGGACGTCGGACATGGCGCCAAAAACGAAAAATCTTTTTCGTTGGCTGGTGGAGATACGGCAATAAAATTATTAATATCCGGCCGTCGCATCAAAAGTTGCAACCCGATCCATGCACCAAAAGAATAGCCAGCAACCCAGCACTGGCGAGCTTCGGGATTAACCGCCTGTAGCCAGTCAAGAGCAATGGTTGCATCCGACAATTCTCCTGGGCCATCTTCAAATTCGCCCTGCGAGCGTCCGACACTGCGAAAATTAAAACGCAGAACGGAAAAACCTAAGTTTTGGAAAACGCTGAACAGCGTATAAACAACTTTATTGTTCATGGTTCCGCCATATTGCGGATGCGGGTGCAGGATAAGCGCAATCGGCGCACTAGGATTGTCGCTTTGATGATAGCGCCCCTCAAGACGTCCGGCATGCCCGTTAAAAAGCACTTCTGTCATTTTGTTACTAACCTAAAATATTGTTGTTTTGAGTATTATATTTTTGTAATCTTTGCCAAAGAGTTAATTTTTTGAAGGAATTTAGCACAAAATGGAATCAAAATTCAAGATAATTCTTCAGGATGCGGAAGCCGTTGTTGCTCGCGATCCGGCTACGCACAACCGTTTTCAGGCCTTTTTGTTGTCTTCGGGATTACACGCTGTCATATGTTACCGCTTTTGTCACTGGCTTTGGTGCCGAGGATGGCGATTGACGGCGCGTTTTTTATCGCAAATCGTTCGTTTTTTTACCGGAATAGAAATTCATCCGGCCGCTCGAGTCGGCAAAGGCTTTTTTATTGACCATGGTATGGGGGTCGTTATCGGCGAAACAGCCGAAATCGGCGATAATGTAACCCTTTATCATGGTGCCACGTTAGGCGGTACCACGGTTTTTGATGCCGAAGGCAAAAAAATACAAAAAAGGCATCCAACCCTAAAAGATAATGTTATTGTCGGAGCCGGCGCCAAAATCTTAGGTCCGGTTACAATCGGCAACAATGTCAAAATAGGTGCCAATGCCGTTGTTCTTAAAGATGTTGCCGCTAATAAAACCGTGGTTGGTGTTCCCGGACATGTTGTTGACAAAAGTCTGGTAAAACCGGAAGACTTTACAGCTTACGGCGCCTGCGCCGCAGACAAAGATCCCATAGAATGCCGGATAAAATGGCTGGAAAAAGAAATTGCTAAAATAAAAAAAGCAAAAATTAAGTAAAATATAACAATTTTGTAATACTCTGTTTCCGTATTTTATGATATGATAATTATACATGGCGTGAAATTCTAAGGAGGCGGAAGACAATGCAAAAATCAGTTTTTTTGTGGAGCAGTCTCATCAGTCTTTGCTTTATGGCGCCGGCAGTTGCTCAGCTTCCGGCAAGTCCTTGGGATACGGCTGCCTTTGATGCTGCCGTTGCGGCTTCTGCTCCGGCAGATTCTGGTGTCGGTCATATTTCTCGTTCGGAGGACCGTCAGGTTAATATTCCGTCCATCAAATACAAAGCCATTAATGCAGATGCTTCGGCTCCGGTCTACAAACCGGTAATTGACGCCAAAGGCAATGCTAAAACCGGCGTTGAGGTACAAAAAATTGACACGCTTAGCACCACAACGGCCAAGGACGTTACACCGACTCAAAATACCGTTGCACGGTCGGGTGGAGCTTGGCGTGGCTCCGGAAAATTCGGGCAACTTGGTTATACCGGAGAAGTAACGACCTACGGCACGGCCTATGGTCAGGAAATGTTGGCGCCGGAAGTCAATAACCACAACATGAACATTATGTTGAAACATTTGCGGGATTTAGGCTATAAAATTCCGAGCAGTTACGATAATAAGTTTCAAGATTTTTTACAGAACTATTCGCAAGATTTGCATGATGCCTACAATGGACTTGGGCATCAGAATAATCCTTTTGATACGATGTTTTCGGGGTTTCTTGATGTCGTGGAAGACCAGTCGGGGTTGGATATGGAAAACTTGTTGTTTAACAGTATTGATCTGATAAATCAAGATTAAGGAACAAATTTAATGAGAAAGTCAAGTTTATGGTTGTTATGCGGGATAGGGATGCTGTTTACGGGCAGTATTTCTGCCCAGATGATTAATGGTTCAACAGCGGCAGTGGTACAGCATAATAAACCGACCGCCGCAATAGAAGAAACATCGCCGGCTGTGGTGGAAACAAAAAAATCTGATGTACGCCTGATTAGCAGAGAAGAGGCGCAGGCTCTGATCGAAGCAGAGCAGCCGGCCGCCGCAACAATGACTCCCGAACAAAAAGCCGAAATTGATACTGCCGCCAAAAAAGACATCCGAAATTCTCTTAAAAAACAATCAATACGAGAAAGAAAGGATTTTATTGATGTTATGACTAATGCCGAAAAGATTCAAAAACGCCGTGCAGCACTAAAAGAAGGCAAAACGGAAACAGAAGCGCGGCAGATTGAGGCAAAAGTAAAAGAACCGAATTTTAATCCGGAGCAGGATTCGGCAATGGAAGAGTATTTATTTGACAAAGCCGATCTGAGCAGGCCTCCGTTTATGGATGAAGTTGCAGGGTCAAATGTCCGATAACATTCCCTGTGTCATATTGGTTGAACCGCAGCTTGCGGAAAATGTCGGCATGGCAGCTCGCGCCATGAAAAATTGTGCCTTAAAAGAGCTTCGGCTGGTTAATCCTCGAGAGGATCATCTGTCGGCTAAGGCTTTGTCGGCATCATCAAATTCGGAAGAAGTTTTGCGGCAGGCAAAAGTCTATAACTCAACGACAGCCGCAATTGCCGATCTGCAGTATGTTCTGGCAACAACGGCGCGCCATAGGGATCAAACCAAAAAAGTTTTTAATGCCGATGCCGGAGCGGCTGAAATTGCCGTTCGTCTCTCAAACAACGAAAAATGCGGATTGATGTTTGGCCCAGAAAGGACAGGTCTGCGCAACGAGGACGTTTGTTTAGCCGATGCCGTTATTAATGTGCCGCTTAATCCGGAGCATTGTTCACTGAATTTGTCTCAGGCTGTCTTGTTGGTCGGCTATGAATTCTATAAAACGCAGATTATGCCGCAACCTCCCAAACTGGTCACCAACCACACGCGGGTTGCCGATAAAGAAAAAGTTTTGTCGTTTTGTCGGCATCTCGAAAATAGACTGGAAAATTTTGCCAATTACAAAGATGAGCACAAAAAGGAAAAACTTGTTATAAATCTGCGCAACATCTTCACCCGTTCTGAAATGACAGAACAAGAACTTAATACCCTTTACGGTATCATCAATTACCTGACGACAAAGTAACTTATAATCCGGAAGTATTTTGTCCGGCAAAGGGATTATACTGTCCGACCCCGCCGAAATACCTGCGGAAAAAGCCCGCTTCCTGACCACGAACCTCGGTTTTGTCTTTTGAGGGGGTGATATCCGCGCCGTCTGCCTTTGTCAGCCGATCAACGCGGGCAACTTTTCCACTGTTGTTAAAAGTTATTTTTAAGATCTTGCGGTCGACTTCCTCTGGCTCAAAAAAGGCAACTCTTTTAATATCCGATGACATATACAGCCAGGTATTCGTATCAAAAGATATAATTGCAGACGGAACTCCGAGAATTTGGACAACATCTTCTTGCGCGGTTCCTTTTTTTATTTGAGCGATTCTTTCTTCCGACGGCATATTACCGTTGTGAGAGACAAACCACTCGTTAGTTTTTGCGCTGGAGCAAGAAGCTAAAAATACCGTGCAAAAAAAAGTCCAAACAATTTTGTTTATTGACATATTTATATCCTTGCAGTTATATCCCCATAGATTACATAATCATTTCTATAACATAAGGAAAATATTTATGCAAAATCTTTTTTCTTATCCCCTGAAACTTGAGGATATGAGTCAGGCTGTGCGCAAATACAAATTTAAGGCATCGCCGGAAGAGTTAATATTTATTGCAGAAGTTATGCAGGTTCCGTCGGTTAAATCATTTGCTGCCGAAATCTGTGTCAAGCTGCATAAGAAAGAGCATCTGGCCGATGTTTGGGGAAGTATTGAAGCAGAGGTTGAACAGACCAGCGTTATCTCTCTGGAAAATTTTGTCCGCCCGTATTATGCCGACTTTGCCTTAAAGTTTGATACCAAAATGACCGAGGCTGAAAAAATCTCGCTGGAAGCAGAAACAGATATAGAAAAGGACGTGCCCGATATTTTGGATAACGGAAAAATCGATTTAGCGGCCATAGCAATGGAGCAGCTGGCTTTGGTTTTGGATGATTTTCCACGGCGTGAAGGAGAAGTTTTTGCTTTTAAGTCGGAGTTTGACGAGGAAACAACGGAAAAAGCCAATCCGTTTGCCGTGCTGAAAAAATTAAAAAAATAACAAAAAAAGCCTTGCAAAATATAAAAATTTTGATTAAAAGAGCATAAGAATTTCGCGCATATAGGCATTTGTTGCACAAAACAAACAGCAGATGCCGGCAATTAAATTTAAATAACCTTTAATAGAGTATGGAAAAATGGCAACACCAAAGAAGAAGACGTCAAAATCCCGCCGCGACATGCGCCGTTCGCATGATGCGCTGAAGGCTAACTCCTACATGGAATGCCCGAACTGCGGAGAATTGAAAAGACCTCACAATGTCTGCCCAAAATGTGGTCAGTATGATGGTCGTGAAGTCGTTTTGCAGAAAACGGCCGAATAGTTTTATTGATAACAAAGGCCTTGGATCCTTTGAGGCCGTATGGCGACGGAGCAAACAGTGGCTGAAAATAATATGGTCATATCTGTGGATGCAATGGGGGGAGATAACTCCCCTCGAGTCGTTATAGAAGGGCTGGCTATTGCAGCCAAAGAGCATCCGGATATTCGTTTTCTTTTGTTTGGTGATACCGCCAAGGTAACACCTCTTCTGCATCAATTTCCCGCATTAGAAAAAGTTTGTGAGCTGCGTCATGCGCCGGAGATGGTTCATAATGAAGACAAGCCATCCTCAGTCATTCGCAACCGCAATACCAGCATGTTTATGGCCATAGATGCCGTCCGTGCCGGTGAGGCACAAGCGGTGGTTTCGGCCGGCAATACCGGTGCGCTGATGGCTATATCCAAACTAACTCTCAAAACCATAACCAAAATTCACCGTCCGGCAATCGTCAGTATCATGCCTCATCGCAGCGGCAAATATGTTATGCTCGATTTGGGAGCTAATACCGAGTGTGACGCTATTAATCTGGCTGAGTTTGCTTTTATGGGCGAGATTTTGGCGCGTCATGCTCTGGGACTTGAGCAGCCCCGAGTTGCGCTCTTGAATATCGGCTCGGAAGAAATGAAGGGCAAAGAAGAGATTCGCAAGGCGGCGCAAATGATCAAAAATTCAAAAATAAACATGAATTTTATTGGCTATATTGAACCTCATGAAATAGCTAACGGCAAAGCGGACGTGATTGTTGCTGATGGTTTTACCGGCAATATCGCGCTAAAATCCATTGAAGGAACAGCCAGACAAATCACACGGATGATTAAGGATGCCGTTAAAGGATCTTTTTTTGCTAAAATCGGCATGGTATTTATGCTGCCTGCCGTCTGGAAGATTAAAAAGATTATGGATCCGCGGCTTTATAATGGCGCAATGTTTGTCGGCTTAAACGGACTTTCTGTTAAAAGTCATGGCGGAGCAGATGCTTTTTCGTTCTCGCGTGCGGTAGATAATGCGGCCAAATTGGTTCGTCAAAATTTTGTGCCGACAATCCGCGAAGAAATCGAAAAAGCAGATTTTGATGAGCTGCAGACAGTCCTTTACGATGTCTATTAGTCTGGCTCAAAAAGCAGGTATTCTAAAAGCTGACAGATAAAGATATTTGTTTGAAACCAAACAAAAAAGTTGTGGATTATATCTTGCCTTTCGCGGCAATTTATTATAACTTTTGCCAAAGTGATTGAAGAAAAACAAATTAAGATAAGGATTGAAAATGAACACTATTACCCGTTTGGACGTTGCTGAAGCTATTTATGCCGAGATAGGTCTTTCAAGAAAAGATTCGAGCGATATTTTGGACATGATCATTGATGAAATCGTCAAAGAATTAAGCGAGGGTAAAGATGTCAAATTGTCCTCTTTCGGCACTTTTTCGCTGCGGGATAAGAAAGCGCGCACGGGACGCAATCCCAAAACCGGAGTCGAGGCGGTCATATCATCGCGCAGGGTAATTTCGTTCAAGCCATCGCAGACTATGCGCAAAGCCATCAACAAATAAACGGGGTGTTTTATGCCGGTCAATAAAAGCAAAGCGGCATTCCGCACCATAGCCGAACTGGCCGAAGAACTCGGGGTGGCGACTCATGTCCTGCGCTTTTGGGAGACCAAATTTGAACAGATCAAGCCGATGAAAACATCCGGCGGTCGCCGTTATTATCGGCCGGACGATGTTAAGTTGATTAAAACCATCAAACACTATTTATACGATGAGCGCTATACGATTGAGGGCGTACAAAAACTGTTCAAAGAAAAAGGCCTAAAAACGATTCTTGGTGCAGAAATCCAAAAAGACTTTTTTGCCGCCGCGCCGCAGGAAATCGAGCTTGATGCCGATGCTCGCAAGATATTGATTCAAGTCAAAGACGAATTATCCTCTCTGCAGGCGGAATTAAAACAAGCTTTGTCCGGCGCCGAATAATTCGCCTCAGAATTAATTTTTGTGGTAGATTTTCCGAATTACATTTAATATCGTTAAAGAGGAAATAAAATGGAAGAACAGCAGCATCTCGGCTATGCAGACACGGTAAATTTCGGCAGCTACTACACCCCGATGGCTTTAGTCGATAAAGTTTATGAATTGCTTGCAAAGCATATCAATCAGCTGGATAAGTTCAAAATTGTGGACACTTCCTGCGGCTATGGCAGCTTTTTGCGCTCGGAAAATTCTATTGGTGCGGATTATGATGCTGCCGCTTTGGCAGAAGCCAAAAAAAATATTTCTTCTAACCGGCTGTATTGCCACAACAGCCTGAAAGATGTCGGCCGCGCGCAATATGCCTTATCATCGGAGGAACAAATAATCATCGTTGGCAATCCACCTTATAATGATACGACCTCAATCATCCGCAATGATATAAAAAAAGATATCTGCGAGATTGACCAAGATTTAAAGCACCGAGACATGGGCGTATCTTTTCTTCTGTCTTATGCCAAATTAGCCGCTGATTATATCTGTGTCCTGCACCCGTTGTCCTATCTGATTAAAAAGGCGAATTTTGAAAGTTTGGGCTTGTTCAAAAAAAATTATGTGCTGATTGACGGCCTCATCATCAGCAGCGGTGAGTTTTCCGCCACTTCCAAAACAACCCATTTCCCGATCATCATAGCCCTCTACAAAAGAGATAGCAAAGGAATGGATTATGCTTTCATCAAAAAATATGCGTTTAAGACCAAAGAAGGGAGTACTCTCAGACTGGATCACTTTGACAGTCTGGGTAATTACATTACCAAATATCCCAATCATCGGAAAATAGATCTGGAACATTCGGTTGCTTTTTTCTGGACGATGAGAGACATCAATGCCCTGAAGAGGACAAAAACATTTATTGAAAGAGAAAATAATAGCACAATCCGTATTCCAAAAGAAAAATTGTCGCTTTACTGCTATGCCGATATTTTCAAAGAATACATACCGCATATTCCTTACTATCTCGGCAACAACGATGTTATGATTGATATTGACGCTTTTAAAAAAATCGAACCGAGCTTTATGCGCCGCAGCTTGAGCAAATACGCCTTTTTAAGACACCTGCTCTTGGGTGAAGAGGTCTCGGCAGCAGACACGGCTGCCATAAACGAATATTTCAAAAATATGTTGGGAGAGCACTATGTGGATAAAAAATCTGGATCCTAAAAGCAAAATTATCAGTGTGGCCATTCCGCTGACAAAGGCAACCGGAAAAATAAGAATTAAAAAAAGAAACAATTTCAATGAGTACGGTATTCCGGTTCCCACCAAAGCGGAGGCTTTTTCGCCGCAATGTTACGTCGAATGGCAAATAGGCTATGATGTTGCTGTAAAAGAAGAGGAAAAACTAAAGCTGACAACCATCAAAGATTGTTGCTTTATCGGTGCTAACGGAAAAGAAAAAACGCTTTATGAACTGTCCGAATATATATTTTATTTTTATCAATGGAAAGTCATTCCCCAAAAAGCTCTTTTACAAATTAAAGAATTTTTGGAAAATTTGAAGGAAGAGGATTTTATTGAAAATTCCGAAAAATTTGCCATTGAACGGAGCCAGCCGGCAGAAAAGAAAGTGTCCGGCACAGATTTTTCGTGCACTCAGGTAAAATACCCTATGTTGGTTCATCAGTTTAACGATCACGAGGTTTTGGCAGAGATAAAAGTAACAGAAAAACAATATGCCGTCGGCATCCAGCCGATGTTGTATTTTTGTTTTCCGGTAACAGAATTGGCTGATTCAGCCGGTATCATCGGTCGCACGGCTACAGCAAAAGAAAATGCCGATTTTAATATTACGGCGCAAAATATCGGCAATTTTCTAGAGATGCTTAAAATTTTTGGTATCCTAAGCGCGAGACACAATCACGACGTTATTTCCATGATAGATAAGATTTTGGAAAAGGCATAAACGTCGCAGGATAAGGCGTTTATGCGAGATCAGATACCGAAGGGGGATATCCTCATCCATAAAAAAAGCTCATCTTTTGATGAGCTTTTTTATGGTCGGGACGAGAGGATTCGAACCTCCGACTTCTTGCACCCCATGCAAGCGCTCTACCAGACTGAACTACGTCCCGAAAGCAGGATAAATAATTAACACAATAAAATTTTTATGCAATAGATTTTTTCAGAGATCTGCTTTTTATATCGGGTTTACACGGACGCTAAAAACATCGCCATGACGGCTGTAGGTCGCTTTACAGCCATGCAATGCGGCAATTTTTTCGACAATCGACAGGCCAAGCCCGCTGCCGCGCGCCTGTTGTCCGGCCGGCCGGAAAAATCTTTCGCCCAGACGCGGCAGATATTGGTTGTTCAGCATGGTTTTATTGTTGCTGATTTCAAGTCCTTCGGCGTTGAGCTCAATATTTATTGTTGCACCTTCGCCGCTGTAGCGGATGGCGTTATCCAGCAGATTACGCAATAGCAAAGACCATAAGAAACTTTGCCCTTGGTCTAAGAACGCCGGCTTGCCGCAAGATACATTGATATCGATATTTTTTTCCGTGGCGGCGCTTTGTTGTTCTTCAACCGCATTACCGATAATCAAGCCCCAATTTAAGTCTTCTTTGTTTTCGGTTGGGTGTGCGGCATCAAGTTTTGACAAAGCCAGCATTTGTTCCACCAATCGAGAAGATCGTTCAATACCTTCGCGCAGATTGTTCAAGGCCTTTTGCCGCACGCTTTTGTCATTGCCGGCCAACTCGGCCACATCAAGTTGCACCTTAAGGGCTGTCAGCGGACTGCGCAACTCGTGAGCAGAGTCGGCAATAAAACTGCGCTCACGCTGCAACATATCGGCTATTTTGGCAAGCAAAGCATTCATTGCCTGCACCAAGGGCAAAACCTCTTTTGGCACGCCTTCTTCTTCAATCGGCGCCAGATTATCCGATTCGCGTCCGGCAATATTTTGTGCCAGTTTTTTAAGCGGCAAAAATTCTTTGCTGATAAGCCCGACAATAGCAATCAGCAAAACGCCGAGTCCGCATACCCAAGGGATAAACGTCGCCTCAATCATTTCCAAGGCAATATCATTGCGAAAGTCAAGTTCTTGCCCGACAGCGATAATATATTTGCCGTCGGTGCTGGTAACCCATACAATTCGCCACATCTCGTCTTCTTCGTCGATCATCTGATCAACAAAGCCCGAAGCCGGCACATAGCGAAAATAGCGGCCGTTTTCATTATCATGAAAGACCATATTGCCTGCCGCATCAAACACCGCCAGCCCGATAGCCTCATCTTCCTCGTCGCCGTCATCTTCCAGTTTATCGATAATTGTATCAACGCTTTTTTGGGTATTTGGTTTAATATTGTTCCAGTCGGCGGTAGCCAGCTGGCGCGCCAGCATTAACTGGTAAGTATCAAAAAACTCATCGGTTTGTTCGCGGCTTTCCAACCATGCCAAAACACCGGATGCTGCCCATACCGCTCCGGCAATAATCAAAAAAAACAGCATCAGCCGCAATTTCAGACTGAGTTTTTTCATACCTCCCCCAACATATAGCCGATTTTGTTGACAGTTTTAATAATGTTTTTGCCTAGTTTTTTGCGCAGGTGATGCACATGAACCTCAACGGCATTGCTTTGCACGTCATTATCCCAGGCATAAAGTTTTTCCTCGATGGTGCTTTTGGCCAAAACCTTATTTGGATTCATCATCAAAAGTTCCAAAACACGCAGCTCTCGCGGCGCCAGAGTTACCGGCTTGCCGTCTAATGTCACGCTTTTGGTCTGTGGGTAGTAGGCAATTTTTCCCGCGGTAATAACCGGCTCCGTCCGGTCATGAGAGCGGCGGATAAGCGCCTTAAGTCTGGCCGCAACCTCGGTTAAAGCAAAAGGTTTGGCCAGATAATCGTCGGCGCCGCTGTCCAGCCCGATAACCCTTTGGTCAACATCGCCGCGGGCGGTAAGGATCAGCACAGGTTCGTTGCGTTTGTTAAGCCGCCATTCTTTAAGGATGGATAAACCGTCGCGGTCAGGCAAACCCAAGTCGAGCACCACGGCATCATAAGGGGCTTGAAACAAGGCCTCAAAGACTTCATCGCCATTCATAAACCAGTCGACGGTAAACCCCATTTTACTAAGGCCGATATTTAAGCCGTCGCCGATAAGCCGGTCATCTTCTGCCAAAAGAATGCGCATTTTTCAAGCCCCTTATGCCAAAGTTTATTTTTTGGCGATTGAGTCGACATCAATTTCAAAATTCATAAAATCTTTGTCAACTTCGCCGCGGATTTCGACGGTATCTTTGTCATTGACCGTCAGGCCGCGCCAATCATCATTATCAATCTCTACGGTAACCGAACCGGTGTTGTCTGTAAACAGATATTTTTCGCCGCCGAGGCTCTTTTCTAGTTTACCAATCAAAACCACCGGAGTATCGTCCCCGAGCTTTTTAGCCTCTGCCACCGTCATAGATGCTGCCGAAGGGCCGGTATAGCCGCCGGCATTAGCCGCACCGAAATTCTGTTGAGCCAAAGCATTACCCGAAAAACCGATAACCAAAGCCAAAGCCGAAACCATTGCTAATTTTTTCATCTTTCATCTCCTTTTTCAAAAATCAAAGTTAAGTTAGAACATTTGTTGCTTACAACTACAATTCAACATCTTAAACTTAAGGTTTGCTTAAGGGATAAAAAATTTTTCAAAAAAATAAAAAAATATATGTTTTTCAAATAGATATATTTTATATTTTTTGCACGATCATTAAAAAAATCGCCGCCCGTTATCGGGCGGCAGGAAACAGCACCAAAACCTAAAAGCTTATTGCACCGGCGGTTTGCCGCAAAAAGCCGACGAATCGGCGCCGCTTATCTTTATTATGGGAAACTGTCAGCATTAAACTTACACGTCGATAGGAAATCAAGTGAACCGAGTTTGCTGCCATAATAAAAGACACAACGCGATTCGAAGTACGATGCCTTATCTTTTGTCTCTATCTTGGTTCCAAGATTAGTGTTCATGTTGACGGCCAAGGCATTATTGGCATCAGCTTCATTAGATGTCCAATAATAATTGGTATTAATTTCCTCAGCACTATTAGGATTATTTAAAGTACTATAATGTTCTCTAATACTGGCAATTGACTGATTAAATTTATCTTTTATGACGGCCATCATTCTTACTTCTTTGGCGCTGGGTAAAAAGTCGCTAGTGTCGGCGCTTGAGAAATTAACCGAGCCGCCGCATTTATTAAAGATAGAGGCATCAGATCGGTTAATCAGCCACGGATGGCTTGAGTTGCAATAGCCCAATTTTTCACAACTGGTTGTCGTACAAATCGACTGCGTCCAGTTATTTTCAAAGCCGCTAAAAGTACAGCCCAGTCCTTCACCACCTATATCTGCATACTTGCCATCATCCGCATAGGAGTTGCCGGCGATTGCGCAATCACCCAAACCGGTATTTGTGCCTTTTATTCCCCAAACCGTTCCCTGATTGGGCGTCAAAACCGCCGCCATAGAGTTTTTTGCGTCAATCACGATGCCAACCGGCGTGCGGTCTGTCGGAAAACCGTTGTAACATTGCATATCATCGTAAAGTATCATACCATTGCCGCATGATGCCGTTGATACGGCGGGTGTATCCGGTTCGGTCGAACTGCCTCCGCCGTCTTCGGGAACGCAGTAATAGCCGTCACCAAAAGGACATTTTAATTTGGCCGCGCTGCCGCATTCGGAAGCCGTCATATCATACCCCAGCTCGCTGCAAGACGGCGGGGTCGAGCAGTCAACAGCCGCATAAGCGCCGCCAACCGCAGCACTAACTAAAACGACGCTAGTCAGCAACAAATATCTTTTCATCATCTTATCCCTCCCTCAACCTGCGGCAATCTGTTGCAAAAAAAGGAACCTTTTTTTGCAACAGATTGAGAGAAGAGATTAATTTGCGCAATGTGGCTGGCCATACGGATAAAATATAGGTCAATCAATCAGTTATGCATTGTTATTGCTTTTTTAACCATTGCATGTTATCATGGATAAAAGTGTTGCAAAAAAAGGTTCCTTTTTTTGCAACAGCAAAGGGGCAAAAAAAATATAGTAAAAACAATAAGAAAATAGGGCTTAGGCTCATAAAAGAACGTTGCAAAAAAAGGAACCTTTTTTTGCAACAGCAAGGGAGATAAAAGATGATGAAAAAGTACTTGTTGCTGACTAGCGTCGTTTTAGTTAGTGCTGCGGTTGGCGGCGCTTATGCGGCTGTTGACTGCTCTACCCCGCCGTCTTGCAGCGAGCTGGGGTATGATATGACGGCTTCCGAATGCGGCAGCGCGGCCAAATTAAAATGTCCTTTTGGTGACGGCTATTACTGCGCTCCCAAGAAAGAAGAAAGTGGCGAGGCGGATGACAGTCCGGTAGAGTCAAGCTGCGGTAACGGCATGATAATATACGACAATAGAAAATGTTACAACGGTTTTCCGACAGACCGCGTGCCTATGGGGATCATAGTTGACGCAACGACCTCTCTGGCGGCAGCTCTAGATGAATATGATCCTAATAGTAGTATACGACTTGAACGGTGGGGAAGGGCAGGCGGAGATACCGGTGTGGGCAATTGTGTATACAATACTCCTAACGGATACAATGAGATAGGCGGCGAGGGGGTAGGCTGTACACAGTACACCAATGTCACAAAATCCTGTGAAAAATTAGGCTATTGCAACACCTATCACCCGTGGTTTAAGGACGCTCAAGCTTCAGGCAACGTTTATGCTTCCACGGTCATTAAAAAATGCTACGGCACGGTTAATTTTGCAGACATTAATGGCGACACATTTTTACCTAGCGCCAAAGAAGTACAGAAGATGAGACAGATAGCGTCTAAGTTTAATCAGGTAATAATTCCCGATATTAAAGAACATTATAATGTGCAGGTTAATGAAATTAATACCGACAGTTATTATTGGACATCTAATGAAGTCGACGCCAATAACGCTTTGGCCGTCAAACTGGGCTTCGGTCCAGAGAAAAAATCAAAAGAAGAATCTTATCAATACCGTTGTTTCTTTTATTATGACAAAGAGCTCAGCTCATCAGATTTTCTAAAGATGTGTAATTTTGATAGTTGTTCCTCCTAGTGAAGGTAAGTTTCATTATACAATAATTTCAAACGAAAAGGCGGATTTTTAATCCGCCTTTTTATCAACTTTTTTCCGAAACCACGTTTTGCCCCGTTGTCCCAAAAATCCATGCTTGCCGCCGATTCGCCGATTCTTTTGCGGAAAACCGCCAGCATCTTTTGATCTATTTCCTTTTGCATTATTGGGTCTTCTTTTGCGACCGTCAGCTTTAGACAGAGACTTCTTGCGGGTTTTAATTTTCAACGTCCCTTCTTTAAGCTGTTCTTCAATCTTCAAAATATCCATAAATTTCGATTTACGCGGTTTGGTTTTGTTCTCTTTTGTCTTATCAACCGAAAACCCAAACGCGCCAAGGTCGCGCCCCAGCGTATAATACCGCCCGTGGGCAAAGGCCACCAGTCCGGCTTTTTCAAGCGCCAGCCGCCCGTCTTCCTCAATATACTTGTCATCCACGTTAACATTAACAATTTCCGCCAAAAACATATCATGCGTGCCAAAGCTTTTTTTCTCAAGAACTTTACACTCCAACGACACTGGTGCCGCTTTAAGCATTGGTGTTTTAACCTTTTGGCATGGTTCCAATTCCAAATTCATTTCTTTGAATTTGTCGGTATTGCGTCCGGATTTAATCCCGCAAAAATCGCAGGCCTTAGCCAACGGCAGATTAACAATGTTAATGACAAACTCTTTCGTTTCTTCAATCAGCTGATGCGACATCCGGCTCGGGCGCACTGAAATATAAGTCAGCGGCGGCTCAGAATTAACAATTCCCGTCCACGCAATTGTCAAAACATTAGGCCTTTCCGCCGTGCCGCAGGTAACCATTACCGGTGGCAGAGGAAAAAGCATTGTTCCGGCCTTCCAAGCCTGTTTTGCCATAGCATTCCTCCGTTTTAAGCATTGCCAAACGGGTTGATAACTTCTTCGTTTTGCGAAGCGCGCAAATCAAAGAAAGCCAAAAACGCCGTTGACACATAAATCGACGAATAGGTGCCGATAATTACGCCCCAAAATATAGTAAAAGCAAAACTGCGCAGCGTATCACCGCCCCAAATTAATAGCGCCAGCGAAGCAAACAACGTTGTAAAGCCGGTCAAAATAGTGCGCGACAAAATATCGTTGATA
Source organism: uncultured Alphaproteobacteria bacterium (assembly GCA_944393715.1). Classification (GTDB taxonomy): domain Bacteria; phylum Pseudomonadota; class Alphaproteobacteria; order RF32; family CAG-239; genus CAZU01. The sequence goes on along the minus strand of CALYBB010000028.1, from coordinate 21,817 downwards.
CTTTTGTTCAGCAAATCTGTCTGGTTCATCTTTTTATATTTACGCAGATTCTCACGGATTCGGTCATAAGTAACCACTGTGTCGTTGACCGAATAGCCGGCCAAGGTCAAAATAGCCGCCACCGTCGTCAGGCTGAAATCCAGTTGAAACAAAGACAACAAGCCGACCGTTACCAAAATATCATGCACCAAGCCAATAATGGCGCCGAAAGCAAACTGCCACTCAAAGCGAAACCAGATATAGGCTGTAATCGCCAAAATAGCAATCACCGAAGCAATAATACCGTCTTTTTTCAACTCGTCGCCAACCTGCGGCCCGACCAGATCAATCCGACGATATTCATAAGAAGAGCCCAGCGCCTCTTTAATCTGATTAATAATGCTCATCTGCGCTTTCTCATCCAATGTCTTGGCCTGAGCCCGAATAACGATCTCAGTGCCGTCCTCTCCCATGGCTTGCAGATTCAAGTCATCAATATCCAGCTTGCTCAAAGTGTCACGCATGGCGTCGACATCAATTACCTCCGGCGATTTTATCTCCATTAAGATGCCGCCGGAAAAATCAATACCGAAGTTAAATCCCTTAAAAGTAATGCAAGCAGCGGCCAGCAAAATCAAAGCACTCGAAACCGCATAAGTAATTTTGGTCGATTTCATAAAATTAATATTGGTGTCTTTGGTAACCCATTTAAATATTCTGATCATTTTTTTTGTCCTTATGTCTTTGGGTTAAATCGGTAATTTGGTCGGCTTATATTTGTTTAGCCATGCGGTAATGATCAGGCGGGTAACCGTTACCGAGGTAAACATCGATGTTGCAATACCAATGGCCAACGTGACCGCAAAGCCTCTGACCGGCCCCGTGCCGAAATAAAACAAAACAATTGCCGCAACCAGTGTCGTCAGGTTTGAATCAACAATAGTCGACCAAGCCTCGGTAAATCCGGCATCAGCCGCATCGCGGGTAGAGCGTCCGTTCTTAACTTCTTCGCGCATCCTCTCAAAAATCAGCACATTGGCATCAACCGCCATGCCGATGGTCAAGATAATACCGGCAATGCCCGGCAGCGTCAGAGTCGTACCCATCAGGCTCAAGACACCGAGCATCAACAACAGATTCATAAACACCGCTATCGTGGTAAACAAACCAAACAGACCATAGGCTGCAACCATAAAAAACACAACAGCTGCCAACCCAATGCATGAAGCCGTTACGCCGGCCTCAATCGAGTCCGCTCCCAAACCGGCACCGACAGTCCTTTCTTCCAGCACCTCAAGCGGCGCCGGCAAAGCGCCGGATCGCAGCAGCAAAGCTAAATCATTGGCCGATTCGACAGTAAAGTTTCCTGTTATAACGCCCGAGCCGCCCATAATGGCGCTCTGAATAACCGGCGCCGAAATAACTTCGTTGTCCAAAACGATGGCCAGCCTCTCGCCTATATTGTCGCGGGTAACTTCTCCAAACTTCTTGCCGCCATGCGAATTAAAGCGGAACGAAACAACCGCTTGTCCGTCCTGAAAAGAAGGCTGAGCATCGACCAAATCTTCACCCCCGACAACCGGCTTGCGCGAGATAACATAGGGTTCGCCCATTTCACCATAGGCCAGCTTGTATTTGCCGCCAAGCTTGCCTCGTCTGGCATCAGATGCTCTGGCTGTGCTGTCAACTAGGTGAAAAGACATTTTGGCCGTTTTACCAAGCAATGTCTTAACATATTCCGGATTCTGCAACCCCGGAAGCTGCACCACAATACGATCGGCTCCCTGCGATTGAATCAACGGCTCTTTGGTGCCGAGCTCGTCAATACGCCGCCGCACAATCTCAATCGACTGGTCGACAATCTTCCTTTTCAGCTGAGCCAGTGCCGCATCGCTGTAATGAATATCCAAACCGCCGTTACCGCTTTCTTCGACAACAATACCCTCGTCAATCTTGCGGAACAAATTGGCAGCTTTAGTGCGTGATGATGTATTTTCAATAGCAACTTTAACACCGTTTTCGTTTGAGGTCAGGCTCTTGTAACGGATACGGTTTTCGCGCATAATCTGCCGTGCGGCATCCTCAATGGAGCCCATGCGCTCTTTTAGCACTTCGTCAAGCTTAACTTCCAGCAAAAGATTAGACCCGCCCTGCAAATCAAGTCCAAGGTTGATCGGCTGCCACCAAGCAGGCAGGGCATCCTTGTTTGGGACAATATTTGGCACAGCAAAGAAAATGCCCGCCGCGCAAATGGCCAAAATGGTAATAACTCGTGATTTGGATAACTTATACATATTCGTTTACCTTAACAGACTTTAAGTTTTCGACCGAAACTATTCCTCGGTCAGCACCTCGCGTACCGTCGCGCGAGATATTTTAACGGTAATGCCCTCGGCAATCTCGGCCTTCAATTCATCGGCATTCTCCGGTGCATCGGTAATCTTGGCATAAATGCCGCCGCCAGTAATAACCCTGTCGCCGCGTTTTATGGCCCTAAGTTTGGCCTCGTGTTCTTTAAGGCGCTTTTGCTGTGGGCGGATAAGCAAAAAGTAAAAAATGGCAAAGATCAACAAAAGTTGCAAAATCATACCGGTCAGCGAACCACTGCCGCTGGCGCTTCCGGCTGCCTGTGCAAACGCAGGACTGACAAACATTTCTCATCTCCATTACTATTAATATCAGCAACAATATAAAACAATTCTCAATGCATATATAGGGAATTTTTTATTATTTCACAAGATATTTTTTGCCGCTTGGCAATTATCACGGCAGATAAGCCATAGGATTAACGGCTTTTTTGCCGGCGCGGGTTTCAAAGTGTAGTTGCGGCGTTGTCATGCCGCCGGTAGTGCCGACGGTGGCAATAGGCGTGCCTTTGGCCACTTTTTGTCCCTTGCGTACTTTCAAGGTATCATTATGAGCATAGGCCGTAACCCAGCCGTCATTATGCTTGATTAAAATAAGATTGCCGAAGCCTTTGAGTTCGTTGCCGGCATAAGCCACTGTTCCGGCATCGGCAGCCTTGACCACCGTGCCGCGAGCCGCTTTGATGTTGATGCCGTCATTGTTGCGTCCTTTGGCCACCGGTCCGAATTTTGAAATAACCGTCCCTTTAACCGGCCAGATAAAATTTGATTTTCGTTTGGTCGACGGCTGAACATAAGTGTATTTTGCACGTGAAGAACTCTTTTGGGCTGTTGTTTTTTTTGTCGAGTATTTTGTGCTCGAAGTTCTGGCCGTAGAAGTCCCTTTTCCGGTTACGATCGACCCCGGCAGCAAAAGCTTTTGACCGATATGCAATGTCCATGGCGCTGTCAGGTTATTGGTTCGGCTCAAAGTCGGCATGTCAACGTTATAACGACGCGAAATACTGTAAAGCGTATCGCCTCGTGCTACGATGTGGTATTTTGCCTCCGGCAGCCGGATAACTTGACCAACCCGCAACGTATAAGGAGGTCTCAATCCATTAATCTCAATAACCTCGCGCATCGGCACATCGTGAGCGCGCGAAATGCTATAAAGCGTGTCGCCTTTTTCTACCCTGACCGATGACGGGCGGTTATAATCGCCGACCCCCCAAATGGTATAGCCAAACAGCTCAATGTCAGACGAACAGGCACCAAGCAGCAAAACAAAGCACAACGGCAGCCATTTGCAAAACATCTTAAAGTAAGGCCTTCCAAACAATTTTCATAAAGCTCTATACTTCAAGATTTAACATCTAACTCTTAATATTTTCTAAACCGGCTTTGCCGCGTTCGGAAGAAACAATGCCGTACTCTTTTTGTTTGAGGGCCATGCTTATATGACGCTCCAGACGTCCGGTCATGGCGTCATAACTATCGGTAAAACCTTTGCGGTCGGAATAAGCAATAACGATCATTTGCGCATTGGCCGCATCAATCCGTAGGGCGCGGATGGCATCTATGCTGCGTTCAAACAACAAAACAGCTTTTTGCAGCGCCTGTTCTCGCGAAAAATCTTTTAAGACCATGACTATTTTTGTCTTTTCAACGCGTCCGGCATAACATCCGTCGGGCAACAAATCAACAACAATGCCGCCAATATCTCTGAGCATCTTGTCAGCGGTTTCAAAATCGATTCCTCTGGCGGCAAAATCATAAATATCCTTAAGCTCAATAACCACGGTCGAAAGTTCTTTATTATAGCGTCCTGCCAGCTTGAAATCATGCTCAAGCCGCTGTTTGAGTGTCTGTTCGTTTAAGAGATTGGTGAAAGGGTCAATTGCCTCATAGGCTTTTATTTTATCTTGCATTTTGTTGGCTTGGGAAATATCTTTGCACAAAAAGCTCAGGCCGCGGCATTGCAAAATTTCATCCAGAATTGGTCTGATCCTTGTCAACATCAGCATATTTTTATTATCGGCGCGTCTAACAAGCATCTGAGTATTAAAAGTCGTTTGTTTTTTTGCCAAATTGCCGAAAGTTTCTTGCAAAAATTCGCGATTGGCTTCATTATTTTCAACCAGACTGCCCAACAGAGGTTTGCCGACGATATCTTCGGCATGGTATCCAAGGCCGCGTATTCCGGTCTCGTTAACAAAAGAAACATTAAACTGTTCGTCAACCTTGAAATAAACGTCTCCGACATCAACTTTTGAAGCTTGATCGGGGGTTTCGGCTTCGCGCAAAAGTTCTTGCAGACTGTTTTTGGTTTGTTTGAGCGTTTTAAACAAAAATAAGGTGGTCATCAAAAAAGAAGCTGCGGCCACAGCCAAAACCGCTATCAAAATGTCCATTTTTACTCTCCTTTTGCCGAAAAATCCCAAGGATAATCCTAGATGCACAAAAGCTAAAATAAGGTTAAATAGTGGTTGATTTTAAATAAAAAAAACACTAATTTCTTTCTTGCGATGGAAGAAAAGAATAACATAGCAATCGCCGACGAGTCCGGCGACAAGTATAAATACGGCTTTGTAACGGATATTGAAGCCGATACGGTTTCGGCCGGCCTTAATGCCGACGTCATCAGGCTGATCTCCCACAAAAAAGGAGAACCTGACTGGCTTTTGGAGTGGCGCCTGAAAGCATTTGAGTTTTGGTGCGGAATGAAAGAGCCTTCTTGGGCCAAACTCAAGTACGATAAAATCGATTATCAGAGCCTTTCCTATTACTCGGCACCCAAGCAAAAAGTTGCGCCAAAAAGCTTGAGCGAGGTTGATAAGACCTTGCTTGAGACATACGATAAGTTGGGAATTCCGCTGAAAGAACAAGAAGTCTTGGCCGGTGTGGTCGCGGTTGATGCCGTTTTTGACAGCGTGTCGGTTGCCACAACCTATCGTGCCAAACTGGCCGAAAAAGGCGTTATTTTTTGCTCAATATCCGAAGCCGTTCGCGAGCACCCTGATCTGGTGCAAAAATATTTAGGCTCGGTGGTGCCTTATACCGATAACTTTTTTGCCTGCCTCAATTCGGCGGTGTTTACCGACGGCTCTTTTGTTTATATTCCCAGAGGTGTCAAATGTCCGATGGAGCTGTCAACCTATTTTCGCATTAATGCCAAAAACACCGGCCAATTTGAGCGCACGCTGATTATTGCCGATGATGACAGCTATGTGTCTTATTTGGAGGGCTGTACCGCACCGCAGCGTGATGAAAATCAGCTCCATGCCGCAATTGTCGAGATTGTGGTCTTAAACAATGCCGAGGTTAAATACTCTACCGTGCAGAACTGGTACCCCGGAGATAAAGACGGCAAAGGAGGTGTTTATAATTTTGTGACCAAACGGGCTGCCTGCCGCGGCGAAAATGCCAAAGTCTCGTGGACACAAGTTGAGACCGGTTCGGCGATAACGTGGAAGTACCCGTCCTGCGTGTTGCAAGGCGACAATTCAAGCGGCGAGTTCTACTCTGTGGCGATCACCAACAACCGCCAGCAGGCCGATACCGGCACCAAAATGATTCATATTGGCAAAAATACCACTTCAAAAATCATTTCCAAAGGTATATCCGCCGGCTTTTCTAATCAGACTTACCGTGGTCTGGTTAAAGTAACGCCGGGCGCCGACAATGCGCGCAATTATACCCAATGCGACAGTCTGCTGATTGGTACAACCTGCGGTTCGCATACCGTACCATATATTGAAAACCGTAACAAAACCGCGCAGCTTGAGCATGAGGCGACGACCTCAAAAATATCGGACGAACAATTGTTCTATTGCCGCCAGCGCGGTATCGGCGAGGAGGAAGCTGTCAGTTTAATTGTCAACGGTTTCTGCAAAGAGGTCATGCAGCATCTGCCGATGGAATTTGCCATTGAGGCAGCCAAATTGATTAACATTTCACTGGAAGGGAGTGTCGGGTAAGGATGACAATTTATGAAAGAGCTGTGAAAACTTGGGGAAAAGAGCCGCAGATGCTTCAGGTTATTGAAGAAATGAGCGAGCTGACCAAAGAAATTTTGAAAAACGTCAATCGCAAAAAAAATAACATTGATGAGTTGATTGAAGAAACCGCCGATGTTGAAATCATGCTGGAACAGCTCAAATGCTGCTACGGCATTAAAGATCAGGTTGAAGAATATAAGGCCGGCAAACTACTGAAGATTGAACGCCGGCTGGATGATTGGGAAAAAACGCATGACCATACCGCTGCTTGAAATTGAAGATTTGTCCGCCGGTGTAGACGGCAAAGAAATTATCAAAGATTTCAATTTGACGATTAATTCCGGAGAGGTTCATGCTCTGATGGGGCCAAACGGCGCCGGAAAATCGACGTTGTCAAATATTTTGTGCGGCAAGCAAGGGTATCATGTTACCTCTGGCCGGATATGGTTCAAAGGTAAAGATTTACTTAAATTATCGCCGGAAGAGCGTGCCTGTGAAGGTATTTTTCTGGCCATGCAGTCGCCGGTCGAAATCCCTGGCGTGCCGATAACCGCGTTCCTGAAGCATTCAGTCAACGCTATTCGCAAATACCGCGGCGAGCCGGAGCTTGATACCATGGAGTTCATCAAAATGGTGCGTGAAGAAGGCAAAAAATTCAACCTTGATGCCGAGATGATTAAACGCGCGGTCAATGTCGGTTTTTCCGGTGGTGAGAAAAAGCGTCTTGAGGCTTTGCAAATGGCCGTTCTGAAGCCGGATTTTGCCATTCTTGATGAGGCCGATTCCGGCTTGGATATTGATGCGCTCAAAATTGTTGCCGACGGAGTAAATGCTTTGCGCGACGGCAAACGTTCTATGCTGATTATTACCCATTTTCAGCGTTTGCTGGAACATGTTGTACCGGATTTTGTTCATATTTATGCCGATGGCCGCATTATTAAGACCGGCGGTCGGGAATTGGCGGCCGAGTTGGAGCAGACGGGCTATGCCGGATTTATGAAAGAAAATCGATGAACACACTGTTGTCGGATATAAAATTGGTGGGCGACGAGCTGCCATGGCTTAAAGAGTACCGTGCGGCTGGCCGGCGGGAGTTTGCGCGTCAGGGTATCCCGACAGCCAAGACTGAAGCTTGGAAATACACCAAGCCTAATCGTTTTTTAAGCACCGATTTTGTTTTTGATCCGCGCGGAAATAACAAGTTCACTGTGCCGGCGGTCAATCTGCCCTTTGCTGCGCATAAACTTTATTTTGAAAATGGCGTTTTTTTGTCCTGCGACGACGATTTGCCGTCTGGCGTTGAAATCTTGCCGCTGATTGAGGCTCTGATGTTTCGTCCGGGTGTAAAAAATAAGCTTGGTGCATTAGCGGATATGACGAAGTATCCGTTTGCCGCACTTAATGCAGCCTGCCTTAATGAGGGAGCCTATATCCATATCAAAGCAGGTACTAGGCTCGAAAAGCCACTGGCCTTGATAAGTCATGTTACCGTGGTGGATCGTGCAGAGTTATACAATTTGCATCATATTGTAGAAATTGACGAAAACGCCACGGCCGAGGTGGTCGAATACTACGGCTATACCGGTGCGCCAAAATCATCGTATTTGGTCAATATCGTCAATGAAATCACGGTAGCGGCGGGCGCCTCTTTGCGTCATTATAAATTTCAGGACGAAGCCTTTAAGGCCGGCCATCTGGCCTTGAACACCGTTAAAGTAGCAGCCGGCGGCTTATACAAAAGTTTTTGTTTGCAAAAAGGCGCTGATTTGGCACGCAACGAAACACAAGTTTGTTTGGCGGAGGAAAATGCCGCGGCAGAAGTTGATGCCGCCTACAAAATGAACGGCTGGGCAACGATTGATACCACCACAGATATAGAGCACCTTAAGTCCGGAACCACCTCGTCGCAACTGATCAAAGGTGTCGTCGGCGGACAAGCAAAAGGCGTTTTTCAAGGAAAAATCCATATTGCTCCCGATGCGGTTAAAACCGAAGGTTATCAGCTGCATAAAGCCATGCTTTTGAGTGATGAGGCCGAAATAGATGTCAAACCGGAATTAGAAATTTTTGCTGATGATGTCAAGTGTTCGCACGGTGCCGCCTGCGGCCGGCTGGATGCCGAACAGCTTTTTTATCTGCGTTCCCGCGGTATTCCCAAAATCGAAGCTGAACAAATGTTGATTAATGCCTATCTGAACGATGTTATGGCTAAAGTAGATAATGAAAACATCCGCTCTTGGATTAAATTATCGCTTGGCAGCAACTTGCCGGCATAATGTAAGAGGGCAATAAAATGTACGATATTGAGCAAGTAAGAAAAGATTTTCCGATTTTTGACATAAAAATTAATGGCAAAGCCAACACTTTTTTGGATTCCGGAGCTTCAGCGCAAAAACCGCGTTGCGTTATTAATAAAATGGCGCAAATTTACAGTACGGAATATGCCAATGTTCACCGAGGATCCTATTTGTTGTCTGAGGAAATAACCTCGGCTTATGAGGAAGCCAGAGAAACAGTACGGCATTTTTTGAACGCCGCTTCATCTTCCGAAATCGTCTTTACCCGCAACGCGACCGAATCAATCAATCTGGTGGCAGCTTCTTGGGGTCGCAAATTTTTAACCAAAATCGACGAAGTGCTGATTTCTGAAGCCGAGCATCATGCCAATCTGGTGCCGTGGCAGGTTTTGCGCGATGAAATCGGTTTTGAACTCAAGATTTGTCGGGTTAAAGATGACGGCGCATTCGATTGGGATGATTTTTGTCAAAAATTAAACGGCAAGACCAAATTAGTAGCCATAACCGGTATGTCAAACGTTTTGGGAACAATTTTACCGCTTAAGGAGATTGTAACCGCGGCGCATCGTGTCGGCGCTAAAGTCTTGGTCGATGCCTGTCAGCTGGCGGTGCACCAAAAGATTGACGTCAGAGATCTAGACTGCGATTTTTTGGCCTTTTCCGGACATAAAACTTACGGTCCGACCGGCATCGGCGTTTTATACGGCAAATATGATATTTTGGATTCGATGCCGCCGTATCAGTGTGGCGGTGACATGGTTGATGTTGTTACCTATCAGACCACAACTTTTGACGTACCGCCTGCGCGTTTTGAGGCGGGAACACCGGCGATTGTTCAGGCCATTGGTTTGGCCGAGGCCTTAAAATACATGATGTCCCTAGGGCTTGATGATATTAAAGCGCATGAAGACGAATTGACATCTCATGCAATGGCGGAACTTTCCAAAATCGGCGGCTTGCACATGATTGGAACGTCCGAAAGCAAAGGCGGCATTTTTTCGTTTGTTATCGATGGTATTCACCCGCAGGATTTAGCTTTTATTTTGGATAAAGAAGGAATTGCGGTTCGGGTAGGTCATCATTGTGCTGCGCCGCTGGTGCGCCGCATGGGATATGAATCAGTAGTTCGTGCCTCGTTGGGATTGTACAATACAAAAACGGATATGGATGTTTTGTGCAAAGCGTTGAACAAGGCCAAAACCTTTTTCTGAAATCAAGGAAACAAACAATGGAAGAGCAAACGGATTTTAACCTTGAAGCTTATAAGAAAGATTATGTTGCCAAAGCCGGTTCGCCGCTGCCGGAGGGGCATAAAAAAGCCTCGCGCGATGAATTAATCGCGGCCTTAAAAATGGTTTCGGATCCCGAGATTATGGTCAACATATGGGATATGGGATTGGTCTACAAGCTGGAACAACGCAACAACGGTGATGTTTATATTGAAATGACGGTAACTTCACCAATGTGTCCCGTAGCCGGAGAATTACCCGAGCAAGCAGCTGCGGCGGTAGCTTCAGTTGAAGGTGTCGGCGAAGTTGAGGTCAAAATTGTCTGGGAGCCGGCGTGGAGTTTGGATATGCTGAGCGACGAAGCCAAAGAGATGTTTGAGCTGTTCTAGGTCTATTTCAAAGTAAGACAACAAAAATTAAAAACAGCTTTCCGCAATTCCTGATAAATTTTTTCAAAATCTTCCTGTCTTTCGGCTTTCCGCGTTTCAAGCGTAATTAAAGGAATGCATCTCTCGATTCCGGCCCAAGTGCCAAAAGACCCCGTCGTCGGATAACCGATATTCTCTACCAGCGGATAACCGCTGTCTTGAGCCATTTGCAGAGCCAACTCACGTGCCGGCCCGTCATAATCAATAACATGCAAATCGGAATGAATGGACAAAATGCGCTGTGGCCTAATCCTTTCAACCCACTGAATAAGCGCCAGTGTTTCCTTTTCCGAAGCAGGTGTTCCGGCGCTCAAATTTCCGGTATGCGGGTTGATGCTGATAGCAGAAAAATTGGCGGTGGGATAATTGCGGTTAAGATCAATACCGTTACCGTTAGCGCGAGTCTTTTTCAATTTGCCGCTGGGATTCAAGCAAGGAATTATATAAATATTGTAAGGACTATTAAAAACCGCATCCTTAAGCTCATCAATCATTTTACAGAGAATAAATTCGCCCTCTGGCTCGTCGCCGTGAAAACCGCCGATAAGCAAAAGGTTTTCACTGTTTTGAGAAGAATTTTCAATTTTTAGCAACTCAATAAAATTGCCAAAATCATCTGCCGCTCGGTCGGCATTTTTAATCATCGCTCCGGATGCTCCCTGTTTTGAAAAAATTTTTCTTTCGCTTTGATATTTTCCAAAACAGTCGAAAAACGACTAATCCCGATAGTTACCGGACTGATACATAGCTGTTTGCAGTTATTGGTGGATACAATATGGTCAAAATCCGTTGTTGTGGCAATTTTTTTGGCGCATAAAACATTTTCATGAAATTTTTTGCCATTCAAATTATGATCATTATACTCAACAATAAACTGGTCATATCCTTTTTGCTGTAGCAAAGGAATAACCTGTTTAATAAAAGCCGTTCCAAACCCTCTTTTTTGGGCTTCCGGAGCCAAATATATCTGATTTAGGATAAGAGTTTTGCTGTCATATTCGGGATCATCAATGTACCGGATCTTGCGCTGCCGGTCAATCGTCCAGCCGTCCAAAAAGCCATGCTCTTTTTCAATGGCCGTCATCTGCAAACTGATCTTTCGATAGTCAGCCGAAATCTCACTAAGTCTCATAATACCACAGGGGCTGCCGTCATGATACAAAACAAAAATAAAAGGTTCTTTGCCCTGTTGCTGGTTAACAGCCCAAGTTTTAAGCTTTTTAATAAAATGCCCTCTGGTATACAAAGCCATCTCCGCCGCTGTTTTATAATTTTGCGAAAGCTCATTGTAAGAGCGCATATAAATATCGGCCAACGGCAAAATTTCTTTGACGGTGCCGCTGAATTTTTTTACTTCCAACATCCGTTCTGCCTTTAATTCAGATAACAATGCCTAACGACTACCATTTTGGAAAAAATTTGTCAAGATGGGCGCTGTTTAAAATGTCAAATTGCATATCTGCCGTTTTCTGTTGCCTTGTTTTCTTTTAGATGTTACAAAGAAAAAAATGGATATTTCTGAGGTCGCAGACATGAGTATAGACGAGCTGATAGAAAATTTTGAATTTTTGGATTCTTGGGAAGATAAATACCGTTACATTATAGAGTTAGGCGAAAAACTACCGCTTTTGGAAGAGAAATTTAAAACCGACGAATGGAAAGTGCGCGGTTGTCAGTCGCAGGTTTGGCTGGTTCCGTCAAAACAAGAAGATGGAACACTGTCTTTTTCAGGCGACAGCGATGCAATGATCGTTAAGGGATTGATAGCTATTGTTTTGATGGTATATAATAATGTTTCGGCCAAACAAATTAAAGAAATTAAAATAGATGATATCTTTGCGCGTTTGGGTCTGAGGGAACACTTATCGCCGTCGCGGCGCAACGGTCTGGAGGCAATGATTGAAAAAATAAGGCACTATGCCGATATCCTGTGAGAGGTTAAAAACGGATGAACATACATGAATATCAGGCCAAGCAAATTTTGAGCAGCTACGGGGTTAAAATTCCCAAAGGCGTGATAGCTTATACGCCGGCCGAAGCCAAAGCCGCTGCGGAAATCGTGTCTGCTCATGGCCCGTGGGTTCTGAAGGCCCAAATTCAGTCTGGGGCGCGCAGCAAAGGCTATTTTTTAGAAAAAGAAGCAGGGTCTGAAGGCGGAATTAGGGTTATCAAATATCGCCGCCATATTTATGAAAATGCAGCACAAATGTTGGGCAAAACACTGGTAACAATACAGACGGGGCCGTCAGGCAAAAAAGTTAGCCGTATTTATATCGAAGCGTTCAATCGGGTCGAAAAAAGTTTTTATATGGCCTTAGCCGTCAGCCGTGTTACGGCCGAATTAACGTTGCTGGCGGCCGTAACCAAAGATGAGGACGTCCTTAAAACGGCTCTCAACAGACCAAATAAAATTTTAAAAGTCAGACTGGATCTTGCTGGCAGTGCACGACCGGAACAAGTAAGAGAAGTTATGGATTTTTTGAAACTTCCGCCAAGGTCTGCCAAACATCTTGAATGTTTAATAAATGCACTACACAGAGCCTTTTTGGAGAAGGACGCATCAATGATTGAGATTAATCCGGTCGGCGTTCTTAAAAATGGCGAATTGGTCGCGCTTGATGCCAAAATATCGTTTGATGACAATGCGTTGTTCCGTCATGCCGATATTCGGCAACTCAAAGACGATTGCGAAGTTTCCGAACGCGAGTTGCAGGCAAGCCGCTACAAATTTACTTACAGCGAATTTGACGGAGCAGTTGGCTGCATTGTCAACGGCGATGGTTTGGCGCTGGCAGCGATGGATTTGCTGCGAGACAAAAATATTGATGCCGCGTGTTTTATTAACGTCAAAGGCGGCGTTGATAAAGACAAAATTGCTTCCGGCATCAAAATCATTATGACCAATCCGAGAGTTGAAGGAATTTTATTAAATATTCTCGGTGGTTTTTTGCGTTGTGATTTAATTGCCGACGGCATTGTTTCAGCGGCATCAGAAGTTGGACTAAATGTGCCGATGGTTGTACGTTTTGAAGGGACAAACAGGGATCGCGCCAAGGAAATTTTGGAAAATTCACGCCTGCCGGTTATCTGGGCTGATACGATGGAGGAATCTGTTGATAAATTAGCCGTAGCGTTAGAGGAGGCAGCTTAACATGTCGGTTTTCGTCAATAAAAAGACCAAAGTCATTTGTCAGGGAATTACGGGCACTCAGGCTTCTTTTCATATCCGGCGGTCATTAAACTGTGGCACCCAAATTGTCGGTGGTGTTACGCCGGGCAAAGGCGGGCAGCTGCATCTCAATTTGCCGGTTTTTGATACGGTTAAAGAAGCCGTCGCCGAAACGGGAGCAACAGCCAGTATCATGTATGTTCCGGCAGCGGCAGTAAAATCAGCGGTTAAAGAAGCCGTTGAGGCGGGCATAAAGCTAATGGTCAGTATAGCCGACGGCGTTCCTCTAAAAGACATGCTTGAAATCAAAGAAATGTTAAGAGGTACGTCGTCGCAGCTAATCGGACCAAATACGCCGGGGATTATTACCCCAGGGGAGGCACGTTTGGGAATTTTCCCCGAAAACATCCATAATCGGGGACATATAGGCATTGTTTCGCGTTCTTCAACACTGACTTATGAGGCGGTTCTGGAAACCAAACGCGCCGGCGAAGGCCAGTCCACGGTTATTGGCCTTGGAGATGACGTTTTAATCGGAATGGATTTTATTGATGCATTATCCGCTTTTATGGCAGATCGGCAAACAAAAGCGATTATTATGATTGGGCGTCTAGGCGGAGCCTTTGAGGAGGTTGCTGCCGCTTGGTATAAAAATCAGAAATATAAAAAGCCGGTGATAGCTTTTATTGCCGGAAATGCGATTCCCTTTGGCCATAAAATGGGATATGCCGGAGACATTATGACCAAGGGCTACATTTCGGTTCAGGACAAAAAAGATGCCCTAAATGCCGCAGGCATAACGGTTGTTGACCATATAAATGATATCCATTTTAAATTGGCCAAACTCAAATGAGTTTTCTTAAAGATATCATAAATTTGATTCTTCCGCCGCGTTGCGCCGTCTGCGGGTGTGTTCTTGATACGGACAAGGGCGTGTGCGACAAATGCATTGCCAAATTTGATTTTATCAAAGATTCTCTTTGTTACCGCTGCGGTCAGCCGTTTGCAAATTTGTCCGATGGCAAAGGTCATAAAATATGCGCTTATTGTTCGGCACATAAACGGCGGCCGTTTCGTTTGTCGCGCTCGGCTTTTGAATATAATGATTTTTCCAAAAAATTAATTATAGATTTTAAGTTTCATGATCGCACAGACTTGGCTCCGTTGCTGGCTAAAATGATGTTTGTTGCCGGCAAAGACATATTTGCGGCGGGCGTTGATGTTATTATTCCCGTTCCTTTGCACTATACCCGTTTGTTGAAGCGCCGTTATAATCAGTCGGCATTGCTGGCCAAGGAGCTTTACGGTCTGTCCGGAGTTAAAATCTGTTGTGACGCCATCGTCAAAAACAGAAGAACGCGCCCGCAAGTTGAATGTCTCGGCACGGAGCGACTGAGTAATGTCAAAGGAGCCTTCTTGGTTAATCGGCCGGAAATAATTACCAGTAAAAGAGTTTTGCTAATAGACGATGTTTTGACAACCGGTGCAACGCTGAAAGAATGCGCCAAAACGGTCCGTCAGGCTCGTCCTAAATCAATAGACAATTTGACCATAGCGCGGGTCGAATAGAAAAAATTAAAATTGTTCTAACATGTGGCTGTAATCGCTGATAGCCGCCTGAAAATCCGGAAGATTGGCGATTTCTTTATGTGCGCTTAAATAAATAGTAGCCTTGGCTTCGCAGGGCAGATCGGCCAAATAAATCAAATTGGTCTGAGATATGGTCAGGGGCACAACACAGATTCCGGCACCATACCGAGCCATATCGGTCAAAAATATGTTAAGATTACTGATAGGGCAAACCCTGCAGCAATTTTGCATCATATGGCGGTATTTTTTATCGGCATAAGGCCTGCCGCTGCCGTCAAGAATACGATGATTTTTCTGCATATCCGAAATATCTTTCGGCTGTCCAAATTCTTTCAAATACTCTCGGCTGGCAAAAAAGCCGCAAGGAATTTCCCGCTTAAAAATAAGCATCAAATCCGGAGATTCCGGCTCAGAATAGGTTATGGCAATATCCCAATCATCGGTATGAAAATTTGGATCATCGGCAAAAATCATAATATCCTGACGGGTATTTTCAGCTTCTGGCGTAATAAAGGCTGCGTCTATCTCCCGAGCCAAAGCCAGCCTTATTTTGGAATTTGCCGTAATTTTCCCTTTTTGAGCCGAAAACACAAGCAAATTAAACAATTTATCTGATTTTATCAGCAGTTGCTGACCAAGAAAAGTCGGATATGAGCCGTGATTGCTGGTTTGCATCAGGGGCTGGCCTAAAGTCTTTTCCAAATATTCAACATAAGTGTTAATTGTTTCGACGGAAGCCGCAAGTTTTTGTGAGGCGTTGCGTTTGTTGCCGTAATTAGCAATGGCTTTTAGATAAAAAATACCGCGCAAATTTTTAAGACTGAGCAAATTAAATGTCTTTCCGGCAGGCAACCAGTTTTCGCCATAGATATGCTGAGATTTTCCGACAAGTTCTCTGGCTTTTGCCGTTAGCATACAGTTATGATGATTAATAAGCAATTTGCAGCCGATGCAGGCTTCAAGAAAAACAACATATTTGGTCACAGTGTCCACCGAAATATCCATCTGAGCGGCAGTCTTGCGTTTGCTTCCGGTGCACGACAGAGAAATCAGTAACAACAGTCCTTCTAGGCATTTAAGATTTCGTTTGGTAATCATAATCCTTCCTTTAAAGACTTTATTGTTATTTATACTTATAGTATAAAACAATAAACAAAGCAAGCAAAAATTGCCGACAAGGCCTCTCATAAAAATAGTTGCGGAATAACATACTTTGTAATATAACACGCAGCAGCAATTTTTGAATAGAGGCCGCAAATGAAAGTAGATATTTTTGATTTTGATCTTCCTAAGGAGCTCATTGCATCACAGCCGGTAACACCACGCCATGCTTCCCGTCTGCTTGATCTGTCATCCGAAGGATCCATCGTCGATCGACATTTCAGCGATTTGCCGGATTTGCTTGAAAAGGGAGATGTTTTGGTTTGCAATGACACCAAAGTTATTCCGGCGCGTCTTTATGGTCGCCGCGGTGGCGCTCTGGTTGAGGTAACGCTTTATCATCCGGTTGATGGACTCACTTGGTGGTCTTTCGTTAAGAACGCCAAGCGTCTGAAGCCGCAAGATGTGATTTCTTTTTGTAATGATGAAATTTCGGCAGAAGAATCAGATTTTTCAGCCGAAGTTTTGGAAAAAAATTCCGAAGATGGCGTCTTGCTTAAATTTAATTGTAATGAAGATAAGCTACCTGATCTTTTGCAAAAATTTGGTTTTATGCCTCTGCCGCCCTACATCAAACGTGATCGACCGGGAAAAGATTCCCTATGGCATAAATTTGATGATAAAGAAAATTATCAAACCGTATATGCTCGTTGTGAAGGAGCCGTTGCGGCACCGACAGCCGGATTGCATTTTACGCCGGAGATCATGCATCGCTTAAAAGAAAAAGGCGTTAACCAGATTTTTATAACGCTGCATGTTGGCGCAGGGACGTTTCTGCCCGTAAAATCCGAAAATACCGAGGATCATAAAATGCATGCCGAATATGGGATTATCACACCCGCCGCCGCAGCTGCCGTTAACGCGGCACATCAACAAGGTCATCGGGTTATAGCCGTAGGCACAACATCTCTAAGGCTTCTTGAGAGTGCGGCGGATGCTCAGGGGATTGTTCATCCTTTTGTCGGCGAAACGGATATTTTTATCACGCCTGGGTATAAATTTAAGATTATTGACATGCTGATAACCAATTTCCATCTGCCAAAATCGACACTGTTTATGCTGGTCAGCGCCGTAGCGGGGCTGGAAACGATGCAAAAAGCCTACAAACACGCAATAGCGGAAAAGTATCGTTTTTATTCCTATGGCGACAGTTCAATTTTAAAATGCGTAAATAAAATTTAACCTTTTAAGGCTACAATTTCTGCCGCATGGATGATTTTTGCGAACAAAGGATAAAAGGCATGCGCTTGCAGCAGGTATTGGAAAAATATATCCCGTTGATTGCCAACATGTTGGTGCCGGCATCTATCTTTGCTGAGGGTCTGTTGAGTTTTTTATCCATGGGCGGATTTAGTTTTGAAACGGCGTCAATTTTTCATTGGGCTTTTTATATTCTGAGCGTTTTAAATTTGCTTATTTTGCTCAATTTTAACCGTGGCCGTTTGTTGTTTTTTATGATTGTTACGGTTTTGGCCTATATCCTGATTAATTATATGAAACAGCGTTTTGGTTCAGGCTTTTCGTCAGAATTTTGGTTTTGGGGAATTGAAGTTTTAACACCGCTGAATCTGTTGGTGTTTTACCTTTTTTATGATCGCCGTTTTTTAGGAAAACAATCGTTATTTCTGCTGGTCGGAATTGTTTTGCAATGGATGCTTTTGGAGTTTTTGGGCCGTGGAGGGTTTAAGCCTCTACTGGTTTGGCAAGGTATAAACCTGCCGTCATTTTTTCTTTTTGGCGTATTGGTTGCATGGTCTTTAGTTTATGCTGTTAAAGATGGTCGTTTGGAGGACTACGGCGTTTTATTTGCGTCATTAAGCATTGGTTGCGGCTTTTTCTACGCCGCTCAAGCTTCTGCCGTCAGCCTGTTTTTTTGCATGGCTCAGCTGATGTTAGGGATCAGCATGGTCTATACTTTGGCCTATAATCATTACTATGACGATCTGACCGGATTTTTAAGCCGCAACTCCTATTTGCTGCAATCAAAGCGTTTTCCTCTCAAATACAGTTTAGGAATTATTTGCATCGACAATTACGAAAAACTAGCCTTAACTCTCGGTCGCAAAAAAATAAATACAATTGTTTTGATGTTGTCGGCTATTTTGGAAGATTTAAATCCGGAAGGTCAGATCTATCGCTATGCGGCGGATGAATTTATTGTTCTTTATAAAAAGCTGGATAAAAAAGAAGCATTTGCCCTGTTAGACAATATTCGCCGAACCGTCGCCGGAGTGTCTTTTGAATATGTAGCAAGAAAAAATCCTGTCAAATTGACAATATCTTGCAGTGTTGCCGAGAAAAAGCGCAGCGATTCCGGCGCGGTAGAAGTTTTAATGCGCGCAGACAAAGCCCTGCGTCAAACGCTAAAATTCAGCCACAACGTAACGTCACAGGGATGATTATTTTTTTAGTTTAAGAATTAAAACCCACAAACCCATAATAATCAACGGCACGGAAAGCATCTGTCCCATGGTGATATGCCCAAAGAAAAAACCAAGTTGGGCATCTGGCTGGCGAAACTGTTCCATCAAAATCCGAAAAAGACCATACAACAAAACAAATACGGCTGAAACAACTCCGGAGTTATTGCGGATTTTTGCATAACGCCAAAGCCAATTTAGCACGATAAAAATAATAATTCCTTCAAAAAAAGCCTCATACAGCTGTGAAGGATGCCGCGGCACATAGCCGCCGTTCGGAAAGCGAACCGCCCACGGCACATCCGTTTCCCTTCCCCAGAGTTCATCATTGATAAAGTTAGCGATTCGTCCCAAAAACATGCCAATTGGCGTATATAAAACCACCAAATCCGTAATGGTCAAAAATTTATATTGATACTTGCCTGCAAACAACCACACCGCCCCAATAACACCGGCTATTCCTCCATGGAAAGACATTCCGCCTTTCCACAGCTCCAGCAGCCGCCATGGTTTAAGCCACATCTCGGCACCGCCGTAAAATATCGCATAGCCCAGCCGTCCGCCTATGATGATACCGAGCGTAACATAAAAAGCCAAATCTTCAATTTGCTGTCTGGTATAGCCAAGCCGGTTTTTGTCGTTGTTGTGCAAGAGCAAAAACCACGCAGCCAAAATACCGCAGAGATACGCCAAAGAATACCAACGAATATCAATAGGACCTAAGCTGAAAGCAATCGGTGATATTTCGGGATAAATCAAACCTGTCATAAACCAAAAAACCTCTCTTCAAAAAACAGTGCTTAAAGAATAATTAATTTCCACAAATATATCCACATATAAAAAATAAAAAAACTTTTTTTTGAGTTATTACATTGATTTTTCATAAAACAAAGACGATTGATTTTATCCACAGCCATGAATTTGGTGGACAAATGCGACTCGGCGGTTGCATTTACGTTTCGGCCAATGCAAGCTTTAACCGTACCCGCGGATAAAATGCCGATTTTAAATATGGAGAAAGATAGAATGCAGCCGGCTCAGAACTTAGCCTTAACGGTCAATCCGATAGACATGGTCGAAAGTATTTTCGCCTCCCGCTCCTTTGAACTTGAACGCCGCAACGCCAATGAAGTTGTGGTCGAAGTTCAGGGCAAATGGGACAACATGTTGTTATTTTTTGCTTGGGAATCTTCAATGAAATGTCTTCACATGTCATGCCTGATGAATATTGACAACAAGCTTGAGGATCGCAGCAAAATATTTGAACTCTTGGCTTTGGTCAACGAAAATTTGTGGGTTGGTCATTTTTCTTATTGGACCGAACAAAATATGCCGGTGTTTAAGCATTCTGTCTTTTTAAACTACGGCGAAGAATTTTTTGAGCATAAGATAGCGCAAATGATTGATATTGCCATTAAAGAGTGCGAGCGCATTTATCCGGTGTTTAAGGCAGTTTTAACCAAAGGCATGGATCCCAAAGAGGCTCTTTTTCCGCTAATGATGGAAACCATTGGACAGGCTTAAAAAAGCAGCGCTTTTCTCAAAAGAGCAAGCGCTGCCGTAGTGTCTCAAGAATTTTTGCAGAGTTTCTGTTGTGCCATAACGACATCAACAGTCTGCCGGAGTGTGTCAAGCTTGTCATAATAAAAACTGTCAATGCAGACGGAAAAAGTTCTTTCCACCCACATAATAAATTCAACACGCTCCAGACTATCCATTGACAGATCTCTTATAAAACTGCTGTCTGGACGAATAGAATCTCTGCTGACTGAAGTGTTTTCGGTCAAAAAATCTAAAGTAGCCTTTCTAATCTCCTCTTCCGAGAAGATTTTTTTTTCTTGATAAATTTTCATAATCATATAATTTAAATAATTCATTTCCGACAGACAGAATAGACAAAAAAAGCCTTTTTGGCAATAACTATTTTCGATTTTTTTTCCATTGCCGGACATTGTTGTTGTGTTCTTTGAGTGAGACGGCGAAATTATGCCCGCCGGCACCATCAGCGACAAAATAAAGATAATCGCTGGATTCGGGATGAGCCGCAGCTTCTAAAGACGCTTTACCGGGGTTGCAGATCGGCTCCGGAGGTAAGCCGTAGTATTTATAGGTGTTAAAAGGGCTGTCAATGCTTAAATCCTTGCGTGTTAAAGGCCTTTTCAAATCTTTTTGTCCGTTGGTTAAGGCATAAATAACCGTAGGGTCCGTCTGGAGTTTCATCCCCTTGCGCAGCCTATTGACAAAAACCGAAGCAACCAAACGACGTTCACTGTCAATTGCCGTTTCTTTTTCAATAATGGAGGCCAGAATCAAAAGCTCTTGTTTATTTTTAAGAGGTAAATCATCTTGTCTGTTGTTCCATGCGGCGTCCAGCGCTTCATTCATGGATTTTTGCGCTCGGGCAACAATACTGTTGCGGGTGTCATTGCGCACAAAACTATAAGTTTCCGGCAAGAGTGAACCTTCTGGCGCTTCAAGAGTCATCTCTCCGGATAACAGCAATTCGTCAGCCAGTGTTTGTAGCATCTGTTTGCTGGTTAGCCCTTCTGCCAACGTAATTTGCCGATAAAAGACATCGCCGTTGCCGATTTTTTCCATCGCATCATAAAGGGAGACATCTCCGCTGAAGACATATTCGCCGGCTTTTAGTTGTCGGTCTTGCCCCAAAAAACGCGCTGATAACTTAAAGAGCCATGGTTTGTCAATTACCCCAGCATCCACCAAAAGGTTGGCCGCGGCAAAAGTCCCCATTCCGCGCGGAATAATAACCGAGACCGATTTTTCAAGGTGTGTCGGCTCATATATCCAATGCCTCAAAACCCCAAAGCCAATAATGGCCATTCCCACTGCCGGCAAAACAAGTTTCCGCAAAATAAATTTTCGATTAAGTCGCATTTGTTTATCTGTTACCAAGCATTGCCAAACACAAAGACGATTCGTCGTCATAAAACAAATGAAACTCGCCGGATAACCACGTCGGCGAGTTTCATTAACTTTCCTAAAGCCATTCAGACTTAAGCATTCTTCGAAAGATAGTCGATTGCATCTTTAACAGTCAGAATTTTTTCGGCGGCTTCATCCGGAATTTCGCATCCGAATTCTTCTTCAAAAGCCATAACCAATTCTACTGTATCCAAACTATCTGCGCCCAAATCGTCAATAAAGCTGGCGTTATCGGTAACTTTAGATTCTTCAACG
>CALYBB010000027.1 GCA_944393715.1 uncultured Alphaproteobacteria bacterium | reverse complement strand
CGAAATCGGCCTTGTTAATCTGGTAAGCCGCTTTAATCGGATTATCAGAGAAACGCAGGTGCGACGTGGTCATTGAGCCGGATTTACGCGAATCGTAAACAAAATAGCCCTGACCGTATTTGCCGGCGTCTTCGGCAATAATCTTAATCGAGTTTTTGTTGGCGCCGACGGTGCCGTCCGCACCCAAGCCGTAGAATACGGCGCGGACAACGTCTTTGCCTTCGGTGTCGATATCATCGGAGAAAGGCAGCGATGTGTTGTTGACATCATCGTTGATGCCGACGGAGAAGCCGTTAATCGGTTTCATTGAGGCACCGTTGTCATAAACGGCACGAACCATACCAGGGGTGAACTCCTTGGACGACAAACCGTACCGGCCGCCGAAAATGCGCGGCATAGCGGTGATTTCGCCGTTGGCAAAAGCCTGAGTCAATGTGGCGACGACATCCAGATACAGAGGTTCGCCGATGGAGCCGGATTCTTTGGTGCGGTCCAAAACATTGACCACCTTGACCGAAGCCGGAAGAGCCTTAACAAAGGATTTTTCCGGGAACGGACGATAGAGGCGGACTTTCATCAAGCCGACTTTGTAGCCGTTGTTGTTCAGGTAGTTGATGGTTTCTTCAACCGTTTCGGCGCCGGAACCCATGATGACGATAACCTGTTCGGCGTCCTCGGGGCCGACATATTCAACAACCTTGTACTGGCGGCCGGAAATCTTGGCAAACTTGTCCATTTCTTCCTGAACGATGCCTTCAACCTGATGATAGTATTTGTTGCCGGCTTCACGTCCCTGGAAGAAGACATCGGGGTTTTGCGCCGTGCCGCGGATAACCGGTTTTTCCGGACGCAGGGCGTGTTCGGCATTGAAGGTATAATCAACGCCTTCCATCATGGCGCGCAGGTCGTCATCGGACAAGAGTTTGATTTTTTTGATTTCGTGCGAGGTGCGGAAACCGTCAAAAAAGTGCATAAACGGCACGCGCGAACGCAGGGTTGATGTCTGAGCGATGGCGGCAAAGTCGTGTGCCTCCTGAACCGAGTTGGAGCAGAGCATGGCAAAGCCTGTCTGACGGCAGGACATAACGTCGGAGTGGTCGCCGAAAATCGACAAAGCATGATAGGCCAGAGAACGCGCGGCAACATGCATAACAAACGGGCTCAGTTCACCGGCGATTTTATACATGTTCGGGATCATCAACAGGAGCCCTTGCGAAGCGGTAAAGGTGGTGGTTAAGGCACCGGCCTGAATCGCACCATGGCAGGCACCGGCGGCGCCGGCCTCGGACTGCATTTCCTGAACCTCGGGGATAACGCCCCAGATATTTTTTTGTTTGGCGGCAGACCACGCATCGGCCCATTCGCCCATCGGCGAGGACGGGGTAATCGGGTAGATGACGCAGACTTCGTTCATGCGGTGGGCAACCGAAGCGGCAGCTTCGTTACCGTCCATCATTTTCATCTTTACTTCAGACATATTTCATCCTTAAAGTTAACGTTAACAAAATAAAAAAAGCCTCGTAAATTAGACGGTTTTACGCCTGATCTACCGGCTTTTCGGGTAATAAACTTATACCTGAGCGCTTTATATCATCGGGCAGATAAAAAATCCAGAAAAAAATGATGCCTAGCCGATAATTTTTGGTGTGGCAGAAAAGAGCAGAAAAGAAAAAACGGCATTTTTCGAAATTTTGTCAGAAAGTGCTTGTGTGAGGAGATATGGTATATGTTAATATTGGATTAGAAGTAAATTATTAAAACGAATTTAAATTTATTTTTTGAATAATGGGAAAATTTAAACTGTCATGCCGCCTTTGGCCAAGCAACAAAACCTGTCATCCGGAGAGGCACGTTTTTTATAGTCATCCTGAGAGGCTTTAGCCTCGAAGGATCTCTTAGATTCTTCGTCGCATTCGCTCCTCAGAATGACCTAGGGTGCGTCATCCTTGAGGCGCGTCAGCGCCGAAGGATCCAGATTGAGGCGCAATCCCCAACCAGCTTACGCTGGTTGCCTCCTACGCGCCTCAACGAAGATCGCTTATCATCGGGAGGAATGCCTCCCGATGAGCGATGACAATATCTCGTCATGTTGAGCGGGGCAAAACATCGTAGAGATCCTTCGCTGCGCTCAGGATGACATTTTCCTTTTGTCATGTTGAGCGGGGCAAAACATCTCAGAGATTCTTCGGGACGTTCGTCCCTCAGAATGACAGAAAAATAACGCTCAGAATGACAATAAAAGAAAAAGCCTCCGTTTTTGACGGAGGCTCTTTCAGATTATACCTGACCGTGGCAATGTTTGTATTTTTTGCCGCTGCCGCAGGGGCATGGATCATTGCGGGCAACTTTACCCCAAGTCGACGGGTCTTTAGGGTCAACGGCCTGTTTGCCGTAGCTGAATGGCATTTGTTTTTCCGGCGCCGGCTTTTCGGAAACCGGTTTGCCCGAAAGCAGATTGACCGGACTTTCGTGTACGGCTTGCATTTTGGCCTGACGAGCGTTGCGTTCTTCCAGATCGCTGGCGGCGTTTTGTTGAATGACGGTGCGCATTAAAATAAACGCAACCTTTTCGCTCAACTGATTCAACATCTCGGAAAACAGGTTAAAAGCCTCTTTTTTGTATTCGTTAAGCGGATCTTTTTGGCCATAGGCGCGCAAAACAATGGTGTGGCGCATATAATCCAGTGTGGCGATGTGGTCTTTCCACAAAACATCCAACTCCTGCAACAGGATAGACTTTTCGACCATGCGGACAATATCGGCCGGAATATCGGCATTTTTGGCTTTTTGCGCTGCGTCAAGAGCTTCGGTGGCTTTGTCAACCAGCTTTTCCGAATCCATTTCCGGCTCGTTTATCCATTCGTCAACCGGCAGCAACACGCCGCTCAAGCGTGCCAGATCCTGACGGATGGCTTCGGCATTCCAGTCTTTGGGTGAGGAGCCGTAGGCAATGTTTTTGTAAATCAGATTGCGAATCTGGTCGTGGCACATATCGGCTACGGTTTCGGAAACGTCATCGGCTTCCATCAATTCGCGGCGCTGTTCGTAGATAACTTTGCGTTGCTCGTTCATGACGTTGTCGTATTTGAGCAGGTTTTTGCGGATGTCAAAGTTGCGTTCTTCAACTTTTTGCTGGGCTTTTTCCAGCGCCTTGCTGATCCAGGGGTGAACCAGAGGTTCGCCCTCGGGCAGACCCAAACGCTGCAGCATAATGCTCATGCGCTCAGAGCCGAAAATACGCATCAGGTCGTCTTCCAGCGAGAGGAAGAATTTTGACGTTCCGGGGTCGCCCTGACGACCGGAACGACCACGCAACTGATTGTCGATACGGCGGCTTTCGTGACGCTCGGTGCCTAGGATGTACAGGCCGCCGGCGGCTTTGACTTTTTCTTTGTCGGCCTCGACTTCCTGTTTGATTTTGGTGCGCAGGGCCTCAATCTGCTCGGGTGTTTCATCGCCTTTGAGCATTTGTTTCAGGCGCATGTCGACGTTGCCGCCGAGCTGAATATCGGTACCGCGGCCGGCCATGTTGGTGGCAATGGTGATGGCGCCGGAAACACCGGCCTGCGCGACAATGGCCGCCTCGCGCTCATGGTGACGGGCGTTTAAGACCTCAAACTTGAGGTTGGTCTTTTTTGCCAGCAGGTCGGCCACCAGCTCGGATTTTTCGATTGAGGCGGTGCCGACCAGAACCGGCTGGCCTTTTTCGTGACACTCGATAATGGTCTTGATGATGGCGTCAAACTTTTCACGCTCGGTGCGGTAAATTTCGTCGTGAAGATCCTGGCGGATAACCGGCCGGTTGGTCGGAATCTCAACACAAGACAGATTGTAAATGTCGTTGAACTCGGCTTCTTCGGTCATGGCGGTGCCGGTCATGCCGGCCAGTTTCGGATAAAGACGGAAGTAGTTTTGGAAAGTGATGGAGGCAAGCGTCTGGTTTTCGGACTGAATCTGGACACCCTCTTTGGCCTCGATCGCCTGGTGCAGACCATCGGAATAGCGGCGGCCTTCCATCATGCGGCCAGTGAATTCGTCAATGATCATCACCTTGCCGTCCTTGACAATATAGTCAACATCGCGGGTGTGCATTTTGTGCGCTCGCAGAGCCTGATTGACGTGATGAACCAGACTGACGTTGGCAAGGTCGTATAAGCCGCCTTCGGTAATCAGGCCGACTTGTTTCAACAGTTCTTCGACATGAACCATGCCTTTTTCGGTCAAGGTTACCTGGCGGGCTTTTTCGTCTTTTTCGTAGTCGTCTTCGCTCAACTGCGGAATAATGCGGTTGACGAGGATGTATTTTTCCGAGCTGTCTTCAGCGGCACCGGAGATAATCAGCGGGGTGCGGGCTTCGTCAATCAAAATCGAATCAACCTCGTCGACGATGGCGTAGTTAAACGGACGCTGCACCAAATCGGCCAGACGGAATTTCATATTATCGCGCAGGTAGTCAAAACCAAGTTCGTTGTTGGTGGCGTAAAGAATGTCGGCATTATAAGCGGCGCGGCGCTGTTCGTCGTTCTTTTCGTGGATGATATAATCAACCGTCAGGCCGAGAAAGCGGTAAACCTGTCCCATCCATTCGGCATCGCGTTTGGCCAGATAGTCGTTGACGGTAACGACATGGACACCTTTGCCGTCAAGGGCATTAAGATAGGCGGCCAAGGTGGCTACCAGCGTTTTGCCTTCGCCGGTTTTCATTTCGGCAATCTGACCGTGGTGCAGAACAATGCCGCCGATGAGCTGGACATCGTAATGACGCTGACCCAATGTGCGCTTGGCAGCCTCGCGGACGACGGCAAAAGCCTCCGGCAGGAGCTCGTCTAAAGTTTCGCCCTGTTTGATGCGGGTGCGAAATTCGTCGGTTTTGGCTTTGAGTTCGTTGTCGTTCAGCTTGGAAATTTCTGGCTCCAGCGCGTTAATTTTTTCTACGGTTTTGTATTGTCTTTTAATATAACGGTCATTGGCAGAGCCGAAAAGTTTGCGAGCCAGGCTACCTATCATTTGTTCTTATCCTTAAGAGTTATAAATTATTCAATAGTTTAACGTTTTACATTTAGTGTTTTACGGGCGCGAAGTCAAGAGCCGTACCGAGTTATAAACCAGCAAAAAAAATAAGTTGGAAAATTTTGTCCTTTTATTATATAACTTTCAGATAAATGCGTTTTTTATTAAGGAGGGTAGCATGAACAGAAAATATACGGTTTTGGCGGTTATGGGGCTGGTGCTTTTGCAGGCAGGAAATGTCGCGGCGGCTGGCAAGGACGGCGTGGCGGCGGTGATCAACGGCAAAAAGATCAGTGTGGCGGATATTGAGGCTGCCTATAATACGAATCCGGCGGTTAAAGAAAAGACATCGTTTGATGAATTTTATGACCGGACACTGGATATTTTTGTCGACGGTGAAGTGGTTTATCAGGCCGCTGTTGATGCAAAAGTTACCGAAACGCCGGAATATAAGGTTCAGTTGAAGGCTTTGAAAGAGGAATTGGCTCGCAAGATATATCTTGAGAAAGAAGTGCGGGCAAAAGTTACCGACAGTGCGGTTAGAAGGCTCTATAATGACTATAAAGACAGTTTTAAGGGCGAAAAAGAAATTAAAGCCAAACATATTTTGGTTGACAGCGAGGATAAAGCCAAAGAGGTTATTGCTCGTCTAAATAAGGAAGGCAATTTTGACAAGTTGGCTAAAGAATATTCGGAAGAACCCGCAGAGCTCGGTTATTTTACAAAAGAGATGATGGTGCCGGAGTTTTCCGAGGCGGCGTTTAAGCTCAAAAAAGGCCAGTTTACCAAGCAGCCGGTTAAAACCAAGTTTGGCTACCATGTGATTATGGTTGAGGATATCCGAGATGCTAAGCCGCAGCCGCTGAAGCTGGTCGAGCGGCAGCTGCGGTCGATGCTGGCGCAAAAGACTATGGGTGATGTTATCAAAGGCTTGCAGGATAAGGCGACGATTGTTAAATATAACGCCGAAGGCGAGGAGATTAAGGATTGACTTCGGAAGGAGTTCCTTAGTTTTGATGGTAAGTACGCCCGATCTTTGGTGTTGGCATAAGTATCGGAGTGATGATCAAGAAAAAAACGCGTTGCCGAACGGCGGCGCGTTTTTTGTTGATAGAAATAATAAGAAAAAGCTTGCATGGACAAGGTTTTTGTGGTAGTAACCGAAGCATAGGACAAATTATGAAAAATATAATTATATGGAAACAGTTGGGATCTTTATTCTGATCATAACTCTGGTTATTGTTCAGATAATAGTAGCGATGGGATGTACCGTGTCGCTAAA
The DNA here is from genome assembly GCA_944393715.1 of uncultured Alphaproteobacteria bacterium. GTDB lineage: Bacteria > Pseudomonadota > Alphaproteobacteria > RF32 > CAG-239 > CAZU01. The sequence continues at coordinate 42,783 of CALYBB010000027.1, read as the reverse complement.
AACATATAGCTTGTCTGGAAATTTGCTGGAATCGGCGGTTTCTTTCGGAAGTGCGGCTATAGTTGTTTTTTGGGGTTTCTCACTGAGTGATTTGGTGGGAATATCCCTACTCCTTATATTTTTGGGGGTAGTAGTATTGTTGTTATAAAAAAATCCCTGCCCTGCGGCGGGGAATTTTTTTGTTTAAAGCAGAAAAAACAGTATGCTTGACAGCGTGGGTGTTTTGGGCTACAAACGGCTCAAGTTTTAACCTTTTTTGTAAGAATAAAATCATGAACAAAGTTAATCCGCGCAAGACTTTTGCAATTATTTCCCACCCAGACGCCGGTAAGACAACCTTAACCGAAAAGCTGTTGTTGTTCGGCGGAGCCATTCAGCAGGCGGGTGCGGTCAAAGCTCGGGGTGAAAGCCGACGCGCGCGTTCGGACTGGATGAAGGTTGAGCAGGAGCGCGGGATTTCGGTGGCGTCGTCAGTGATGACTTTTGACTATGAAAATATCACGTTTAATTTGTTGGATACGCCGGGGCACGAGGATTTTTCCGAAGATACTTACCGTGTGTTGACGGCGGTTGATTCGGCGGTGATGGTGCTTGATTCGGCCAAAGGTATTGAGAGCCAGACCAAAAAGTTGTTTGAGGTTTGCCGGCTGCGCGACGTGCCGATTATTACCTTTATCAACAAACTTGACCGCGAGGGGCAGGATCCGTTTGCGCTGCTGGACGAGATTGAAAAAACGCTGGCGCTCGACGTCACACCGGCAAGCTGGCCGGTGGGGTCGGGCAAAGATTTTAAGGGTTGTTATGATATCTTAAACAATCGGATGATTTTGATGAGCAAAACCGGTGATAAGTCGACCATCAACAGCGTGATTGAAACCTGCAGCGGGCTTGATGACCCCAAGCTTGACGCGCTTTTGCCGGCTCATCAGGCAGCTAAATTGCGCGAAGATGTGATGATGATTGAGGCATTGTGTCCGAAGTTTGATTTGGAGGCTTATCTGGCCGGAACGATGACGCCGGTTTTCTTTGGCAGTGCGATTAACAACTTCGGCGTTAAAGAGGTTTTGGAAGGGCTGGCACAGTTTGCACCGACGCCGCGGCCGCATCCGGCGGTTGAGCGTATGGTTAAGCCGGAAGAAGAAAAAGTCAGCGGTTTTGTGTTTAAAATTCAGGCCAATATGGATCCGAAACACCGCGACCGTATTGCCTTTATGCGGATATGTTCGGGGCATTTTAAGCGCGGTATGGGTTTGTATCAGGTCAGAACCGGCAAAAGTATCAAGGTAGCCACACCGGTGATGTTTATGGCACAAGAGCGCGAACTGGCGGAAGACGCTTTTGCCGGCGATATTATCGGTATACCCAACCATGGGCAGTTGAGAATCGGTGATACGTTGACCGAGGGCGAAAAAATCAACTTTACCGGCATACCATCGTTTGCGCCGGAATTGTTAAAATCGGTGCGGGCACTGGATCCGTTGAAATCAAAGCATTTGGGCGATGCCTTAAAACAGATTGCCGAGGAGGGTGGCGCCAGTATTTTTAAACCGGTGGTCGGTGCAGAATGGATTGTCGGCGTGGTCGGGGTGTTGCAGTTTGAGGTGATGGCCGACCGGATTAAAAACGAATTTAATCTGCCGGTGATGTTTGAGCCGACGCAGTATTTTACTGCGCGATGGGTTAGCGCGGAGGATAAAGCCGAACTTAAAAAATTTATGGACGCCAATCGGTTGACACTGGCGGAAGATCATGACGGCGATTTGGTGTTTTTGGCGCGTAACGCCTGGCATTTGAACAAGGCGCGGGAAGATTTTCCAAAAGTGAAATTGGCTAAAGTCAAGGAATAAACGCCTCAGGCAGCAACTGAGGCGTTTGGAATCCGGAGCTTTTACTAATAGATGTAGGCGCACATGGTGTAGATCGAGACATAGTCTTTTTGGAATAAATCTAAAAGTCCATCATGCAGATCGACAGCTACGACGTACTGATTATCATATTGTGTGGACGACCAGTAGAGATAGCTAAGACTAAAATTCATATCAGAACCAAAAGAGAAAGCGCTTTTTTTTATTTCATCTATGTGTTCTGCTATGGTTTGTAGTTCTTCGACGCTAGGCAGAAAATAACCGGCATTGGCGCAATAACCTGCGGCATAATCGGTGTTTGGGCGCAAGGTTGAGACAATTTTGGAGGTGTTGGCTTCGCCGTCGGCGCCGCAGCTTTTGTAATTGGTAGGACAATGTTCGAGTTGTGGGATGTTAATTTCGGGATCGCTCCATACTAGTCCCCACAACACCTTTCGGATAGGAATAGCTTTACGTCTGTCAGGATCAAAAACAATACCGACTTGCGCTATATCCGGATCGCCGTCGTAGCATTGTCCGTCGGAACGGACAATTGAACCGATTTTACAAGGAACGGCGACAGGTTCTGGGGTCGGTTCGGGTTCTGGCTCGGGAGGTGTTTCTGTTTTATCTGGAACGCAAAAAAGTTTGCTGTAATCAAAGGGGCATTTCAGGCTTGGTTTGCCTTCACAATCTGAGGCGTTCATGGTAAAACCATATTCCGCACAATCAGGCAGCGAGCGGCAAACGGGATCGGTCGCGGCGGCAGAGCCGACTGTCAGGCATGTTAAGGCAACGCTTGTTGATAATAGATATTTTTTCATGGCAGCATCCTCCGTGTTGCAAAAAAAGGATCCTTTTTTTGCAACACGGAGGGATTTCAAAAAAATGTGTAAAAACAAAGATAAAATAATGTTTCAAAACTAAAAAAAACTGTTGCAAAAAAAGGATCCTTTTTTTGCAACAGTTTTGTAAATTATAACATGGAACCGTTAAAAAAACAATAATATTTACCTGCAATTATACCGAGAAGGCAGAAAGCTATTGTTTGCGAACAATTTTGAAAACGGCCTTCTGAGGAGAATGAATTTTTTTGATTAAAGCTTCGATCTGATCTTTGTCGTAGCTGAGAGCCGGTTCGGGAATGCCGTCGGTTATTTTTTTTCTGGTTGCTTCAATATCAAGTTCTCCGCTGTCATCTTTGAGGCGCAGTGCATGTCGCCATTGAAAACGAGCCTCGTTTTTGCGTCCGGTCAACCAATAAGCATCGCCGAGATGTGCACTGATTACGGCAGACGACGGATAAGATTCGGCTGCTTTTTCAAGGTATTTTAGGGACATACCATAGTAACCGAGATTATATAGCGCAAAGCCCAGACTGTCATTGATGCTTGGATCAAACGGAGCCTGATTATAAGCTTCTACAATCATCTCAAAAGCTTCGTTTATTTTTTTGTTTTGGCGCATCCACGTATAGCCAAGATGGTTTAAAACAAGAAAATGCTTGTTTATATCGTAGGCTTTTAACAAGGTTTCTTCGGCTTCCTGCCAATGGCCAGTGCGCTCTAGAGAAACACCTTTGGCATAATAAAGCACCCACATGGTTACGGGGCTGTCTGCCATTTGGAGAGCGCGGTCATAATATTTGACGGCCTCGGCAAAACGGCCGCTTAAACGGAGGACATCGCCGAGTTCCATGTATATTTGGATGTCGTTATAATCAGAACTCAGAGATTCTAATAAGATCTCGGCTCCCTTGAAATCCTCTTGATGGGAAAGATTGCGGGCTTTTTTAAGTTGTGCCGGATAGTAGGCGATGTCGTTTTTGTCGATACTGTCGTAGAGGCGGTTGGCATCATCGTACATTTCACGAACCTCAAAAATATCGGCCATTAATATTTTGGCGGTGTTGTATTGCGGATTCATGTAGATGGCTAACGCCGTGTACATGTGTGCGATGTCGATTACTTCGTCATAACGAAAGGTTGATGCAATGGTAAACAAGGCCTCGGCAGCACCGATTTGTGCCGAAGATAAAATCGGCTCGGCTGTTTTGGGATCTGCGGCGGCAACTTTAAGCCGCAGGGATTTGAGCAATGTATCCAAAGATTGGTTGTTGACGGTAGAATCCATGATGGCAACAGCTTTGTCTTTTTGGCCGGTACGAATGTAGAAATTGGTTATTAATTCTAACAGGCGGACGGATATTTCTGCGTTTTTGTCGGTTATTAGCTGTTCGTAAGCTTGAGCTGCTTCGCGATTTTGCCCCAAATAGTCAAACAGCATGGCTCGATGTTGCCGGTATATAGAAGCAAATCCTTTTTCTTGTTTGAGCTTTTCAAGTTCAGCAAGGGCTTTTTGCTGTTGGTTGAGACCGGCGTAGTTCCATGCATTGAACAAAGGTGTAATAAAAACTTTGTATATGGGATCGTTTATTTGACTCATGGTCTTGAGCGAATCGGCATATTGCCCGTCGTGCATTTGCTTTGCGGCCGACAGCATATAAGCAAAGCTGTTTGATGTTTTGGCGTCAATAGCTTTTTGGGCGTATTCGGCGGCTTCGTCGATACGACCTTTTGAGGCAAGAAGCAAATAAAGTTTATCGATTAATTCGGCATTTTGGGGATCTTTGGCATAGGCCAATTTGTAGTAATCCGCTGCCTGATCAAAGTCTTTGCGGATATGGGCAACTCTTCCGGCCAGATAGGCGCCGTAGGCGTTGATTTCGAGGTCTTTTTCAGTTTTGTTTGGTGCAGGGACGGGAATATCGGTGTGCACGATTGGCGAACACGAAATGAAGATAACGGCTGCAACCAACAAAACCGATATAAAACTGATTTTTCCCATTGTCAGAAATTTTCCTGATAAAATTTTTTGCATTGCGGGTATCTTATACATGTTTTTCAAATCATACAATAAGATTATCAATATATGATTAAATTTGTGCAAATAAATGTTTATTCTTGCCTAAGAAAAATAATTATTTTAGAATCCGCTTGTCATGAGTCAAGAGAATATGAACGCACGAGAAGTGCTTGAATTCTATATTTTGTCTGGAGTGGACGAAACCTGCGGCGGTGAGGTTTTGGCGCTTTCGGGCGGGGCTTTGCCGCATTTTTCGGAGGCGCAAAAAAACGAGACACGTTTTGCCGCGAGACCGGCAACGTCCTCGTTGGCTTTGTCATCTGCCGCAGCGGTTAAAAGTGCTGACGATGTGTGCCGTAATGTTCGGACAATGGATGAGTTGCGGCAAGTTGTGGAAAGCTTTGAAGGATGCTCGTTAAAATATAATGCCAAAAAAACGGTTATCGGGGACGGTAATCCGGCAGCTAAGGTTATGTTGGTCGGCGAAGCGCCGGGAGCAGAAGAAGATTTGGCAGGAAAAGCTTTTGTCGGACGAAGCGGCCATCTTTTGGATAAAATGCTGGCAGCGGTGGGGCTTGATCGCAATTCTTGTTATATTTGCAATATTTTGCCGTGGCGTCCGCCGGGGAACCGTTCGCCTTCTGATGCGGAGATTGCCGTTTGTTTGCCTTTTTTGAAAAAGCAGATTGAAATAGTTAAACCGGATTATATTTTCGCGTTGGGTGCGGTTGCGGTTAATTCGCTTTTGGGTAATTCGGAGAGTATTTCGCGGCTCAGGGGAAAATGGCAGGAATATGAGAGCTCAGACGGCCGCAAGATCCGGGTGTTGGCAGGGTATCATCCGGCTTATCTTTTGCGTACACCGGCACAAAAAGCTAAGGCGTGGGCCGATTTTTTGCGCCTTAAAAAAGCATTGTGCGAAAATAATCAACAGTTCAATGCTTTGTTGCAATAATTAATGGTATTTTAGGAAAAATCCTATATGATAGCATAAAATGATGTATTGGAAGACTGGCAGAAATCTTGGAATTTTGCAAAAAAAGGAATGGAAAATGCATAAAACAGCAACAGTTTTGACAGGTATTTTGATGCTGGGAACGGTGTCGATTTCCGGAATTGCGGCGGCAGCTCCGCAGGAGAAGGAAGAACAGGCCGGCGAGGTCTTGTTTAAGATTCATGATGTCGTGCCGGAAAAAGATATGGATGGAAATGTGCTCTATTGCAATATCGGGGCGACTTTTTTCAATAATACCTCAAAAGATATGTCGAATATTGCGTTGACATTGGGGTGGAATGACGAAGTTGTCGGCGAAATGATAGATCAGGAAGAGCGTGCGGCCAAAGAGCAAAAAAGAAAGGCGCCAAACGCTGTACGGTCGCGCTATTCGACTTCCGGTTTTACCAGCAAAGATGTTACGGTGTCTTTGAAGTTGCCGCCGCTCAAAGCTAAGCAGCAGGTTTCTCTTAAGGCCAAGGTTGATACGGATCGGTGCTTTTTGCTCTTGAACGATATGGATATAAAAGTTGATAATTGCGGCACGGCGTCGATGGGGAGCAGTTTTTCGCGGCAGAGTTGCGACAATATGTTTCGCTATGTTTCGCCGATGAATGCTGAGTATTATACCGAGTTTAAAGAAATTTCGTTGGAGCAGCAGATTGCAATGGAAGATCTGGAGTTTGACGAGGCGGAAAAAGAACTTGAGGACATTTATCTAGAAACAATTGACGTTATTGAAGATATTGCCAAGGACATGGATCAGACCGAATCGTTTGAAAAAAAATAAGGCCGAGACGTGTAGGCGTTTTTTATGCTGAAGGAGAAATTGTTGCTTAGGCTTAGACTGATAGGAGCGGGGCTAATGTTGGTGCTGGCGGTTGCAGAGCCGGCGTTTGCGCAGGTGTTTTCTGCCGAGGATATGTCCGTCCCCAGTCAGCCTCGGGCTGTTGAGTCGGAACAGAGCATAGCTGAATCGCCGGTTGACGAGGACGGCAATTTGTCGACGGAGGAAAATGTTTCTGCCGGTCAGATGGGCACGGTTGCTTTAGACAATAACGAGCAAGATGCCGAAGCGGAAGATATTTTTATTCCCGAAGGGGAACTTTATCGTCTTGATACGCCGACTGTCGACGGATCAGTTCGCGGAGGACAGGCATTTGTTGCCGTTGATGAAAAAGGGCGGATGAAGAAAGCTGATAATATTTTTCTTTATTATGACAGATTTAGGATTGACAATTATCAGAAAAATTTTCCGCGATGTGATGTTCGGTTTAATATTTTGTCGAATCTTGATCGCAAAATTACGCAACTGGATGTTAAGCTTGTGTGGCCGGATATGACGACGACGCTGTCGTTTTCCGATGTTTTGCCCAATACGCAGACTTATTATAACTATTCGCTGATGGGAAAAGGTTGCTACAGTATGGATAAAGCGCCTAATATTGTGGTTAACCGTTGCCGTGTGCGCGGGATGACGGCATCGGAGTGTGCTGCCAAGTTGGTTTGGCTGTCCAGATAAGAAGCAGATGAAATTTTGGCAAAGCATAATACTGGTTGGTATGGCTGTTGTGGCAGCGGTTCCGGCGCGGGCGGAAATTGATATTTTGACACCGGCGGTTTATGATGAAATTTTTGAGCATGCCGGGGTTGCTCAGGCGGAAATTAAAAAGTATGAGCAGATATTTGATTTGATTGAAAAAGGCGATTTTACGGCGGCGGACAAACAAGTAGCCGATTTGGAAAATCCGATTATTTTGGGGCATGTATTGGCGGAAAAGTATCTGCATGCCAAATATAAAAGCCGTGTTGAGGAGCTTGAAGACTGGTTGGCGATGTATTCGGAACTGCCGCAGGCGCCGAGAATTTATAAATTGGCGAAACGCAAAGGCGCTGATTTGCCGGAGTTTGTTTCTGCCGATGATAAAACACCAAGTAACAAAATATCGCGCAAGTATTTGGAAAGACTTAGCAGAGGTAATCGCCGCTTTTTGGTGAGGCAGGCGCAGCGCTTTCGTGCTTATATAGGGAAGGGAAAAACACTGCCGGCGCGGCATATTTTGGAAAACAAAAGATTTCAGCAATTGGCGCCCAAGCCTTATTGGGATAGTTTGGCAGCGACGTTATCCATGAAATATCTGGTTGACAATTATGACCGCAAGGCTCTGGAATGGGGTGTGAAAGCGTCAAAAAGGCATAATTCCGGCATGGCAACATGGGTTGCGGGATTGGCGTCATGGCGGTTGAAAAATTATAAAGCGGCGGCCAGTTATTTTGCGCGGCTGGGTGGTTCAAAAAATTCGGACGAATGGCTGGTGGCAGCGGGGGCTTTTTGGTCGGCTCGGGCGTATGACAAACTTGGCAATCACCTGAAAGCGCAAGAAATGCTTAAACTGGCGGCGCGGCATAAATATACTTTTTATGGTATTTTGGCGGCGTATCAGTTGGGCGAAAGACCGGATTATGCTTTTAATCGTGATCAATATATCAATGATTTCGGCAAGGAGGAATATATTAAAGAAATTGCCGCTTCGGAAGCTTTGGTGCGGGCGGTGGTACTTTTGGCCGCCGGACAGCGGAAATTGGCGGCAGATGAATTTTTTGCCGCGTATGACGGTTTGAATGATAAACAAAAAGAAGCGGTCATTGTTCTGGCCAGTCGCAAGGGGTTGCATGCGTTGGTGATAACTATCAGCCGGCAAAAAAATTTGGAAAGTTTGAGTGGGCGGTATGAAAAAGAAATTTATCCGCTGCCAAAATGGTCGGAGCATAAAAAATGGTTGGTGGATAAGGCGCTGGTGTTGGCGATGATCCGGCAAGAGTCGGCTTTTTGGCGCAAGGCAACCAGCCGTTCCGGCGCGAGGGGGTTGATGCAGCTGATGCCGAACACGGCGTATCATATCAGCGGCGACAAAAGCGTAAAACGCAATAAGGACAAATTGTTTGATTTGGATTATAATCTGAAGCTCGGGCAGCAATATATCAGTTATCTTTTGGCCAAGCCGTTTATTGAGGGCAATTTGTTTTTTATGCTGACGGCTTATAACGGCGGGCCAGGGAATTTGGTCAAATGGCAAAAAGGCGCGCGGGACGGTGATGATCCGCTGATGTTTATTGAGGTGATACCGGCGGCGGAAACCCGCATTTATATTGAGCGGGTGGTGGCTAATTACTGGATTTATAATCTGAGATTCGGCACGGAAAACAAAACGCTGGAGCAGGTTGCGGCCGGCGAGTGGCCGGTGATCGAATCGGAAGAGGCTTTTTCTTTTGATTAATTGTCAGTTTTATGCTATAATAAAATCCTAAAGTTAAGGATTATGTATAATAATTTTTTGTTGCCATACGGGATACTGCTGTTGGCAGCCGTTGTTTCTCTTTTTATTAAGGGAGATATCGTTAATAAAATTATGACCATTCTGGTTCTTGTCGCAGGTATCTTTTGTGTTTGCGCGGATTCAGGGTGGTGGCGGTTCGGATTCATTCTCGCAACGGGATTTATTTGTCGTTGTGGGCAAAGCCATCGTTATACAGATGGTGCTGTGGAGCCGCAGTTCATCATGGGTGCCGCAATTGTGGTGCTCATGGCCGTCAAGTGGATTACAGCTGATGTATTCAACTGGAATCCGTTTTGGTGGCTGCTGATTCCGGCGGTTATTTTTGGGGTAATGATCCCAGTGAATGCTGCCGGATGTAAGGAAGATTGAGAAGTTCGCTTTTTCGGAAAACGTTAGTTTTTGGGAAAAGCGGACTTCTTGTTTTTTGGCCGGACGGCATTATATCAAAAGGCAAAGATGTTTGGAGTGCAGATTTGAGGAGCCGCGATGATGGAATTATATTTGTTTTTTGCCTTTTTGCTGTTTTATCTGATTACCGCCTTTTTGCTGAAAGAAAAGACCAAGCAAAAGATCTGGCTGGTTGCTTTTGTTATCGCCTTTGCGGCGACATCGGCGGCCATCGGGTTTATTCGTGCCGGCCGGCAGGATGTGATGATGAATGCCGACCAGATGAACTGGTATTATATCCTTTATTTGTTCGGCATGATTTCGGTCGTACTCGGCGTGTTTAATTTATGGATTTACCGCAAAGCCTTGTGGCAGATGCTCTTTTCCGCTGATGACGACGGAGAAGGGGAAGATTAAAAATCCGGTGCAGTGTTTTTGCAGACATTGCACCGGATTTTGCTTAAATATCGGCAATGACGGTCATTGATATAATTTCATCGGGGTTGGCAACCTCGCCATTGGCGCCGTCGCCTTTTTTGATCATATCAACATATTCCATGCCTGAGGTAACCTCGCCCCAGACAGTGTACTGACCATTGAGCCACGGGCAGTCGGCAAAGCAGATGAAAAACTGACTGTCGGCAGAATCGGGCAGCATAGAGCGGGCCATTGATACGGTGCCGCGTTTGTGCGGGTTGCGGTTGAATTCGGCTTTGAGCTTTTTGCCGGAACCACCGGTGCCGTTGCCGTAGGGGCAGCCGGTCTGCGCCATGAAGCCGTCAATCACGCGATGAAATTTGAGGCCGTTGTAAAAACCCTGACGCACCAGTTCTTTGATTCGGGCAACGTGTTCGGGCGCGGCGTCCGGGTACATCTCAATAATGACATCGCCGTTTTTTAATTTGAGCAACAGCGCGTTTTCGGGATCTTTGACGGCGTAAGAATGTTTGATTTTTTTGGCGCGGGTTTTGCTCTGGGTTAGTTTTTTGGTATCTTCTTTCGGCAGGCCTTTGGTCTTTTTATCGCTTAATCTCTTGGTTGCAGCGTTTTTGATTTGTTTGGTTTCAGCCATGGTCTAATCTCCTTATGATAAAATCTTGTCTGGTATTTATATAGGTATTGTCGGGCCAAAATGCAAAATATCAGGCCAAAATAAAATCAATTCGTTGCTCGGGGGTTAATCCCGAAGGATAGCGTTTGTCAACCCGTTTAATGGCTTTTTTGAGTCCTAAACCGTTGGCGATCTGAATCGCCAGACCGGGGCGGGCGTTGAGTTCCAGCATCATCGGCCCTTTTTGGGCATCTAAGACGATGTCAGCACCAAAATAGCCGAGGCCGGTCATCTCGTAAGCTTTAGCGGCAATCAGCAGATGTTCGCGCCATAAAGGAACCTGAATCTTGCGCAAATCGGCATGAGTGTCGGGGTGAACGGTTAAAGGCAGGTTGTGCTGGACGGCTTTTTTTGTTTTGCCGGTTTTGATATCAAGACCGACGCCGACGGCGCCCTGATGCAGGTTGGCACGGCCGCCGGATTCGGCCGTTGACAGGCGGGTCATTGCCATAATCGGGTAGCCCTTGTAGACAATGATGCGGACATCGGGAACACCATGATAGCTGTAGTCTTTGAAAACATCGGAAAAATGCACCACTTCTTCAACCAAAGCTTCGTCATAACGGCCGCCCAGAGAGTAAAGGCCGCTTAAGATGTTGGAAATGTGTTGGTAAAGCTCGTTGTAGGTCATGGTTTTGCCGGAGGGCAGAGTAAAACAGTTGTCGGTATAGTCTTTGATGACCAAAACGCCTTTACCGCCGGAGCCGTGCGCCGGTTTGACGACGAATTCATGGTGGTTTTGCACCATTTTTAGGATGTTTTTGACCTGATATTGGTGTTCAATAACGCCAATCATGTTTGGCGTGTTGACACCATATTGCAGGGCCAGAGCCTTAGTTTGCACTTTGTCATCGACCAAAGGATAGAGGCGGCGGGCGTTATACTTGCTGATAACGTGAAAGTTGCGGGCGTTCATGCCCAAGACGCCTTTGGCACGCAACAGCGTTGGTGATGTGAATTTTTTGAACCAGCCAAACATCTTATAGTCCTTTTTTGACCAGCGGCGCAAAACGCTTGAGTTCGGTTAAGCGGTAGCCGGTGTAGGTGCCTAGCAACATAACGACAAACAAAATAACCAGATTGAATTCGTTAAAGACAAACATAAAGTGGCGGATATAGTCATTGGCGATAACAAAATAAACAATGATGCCGACCAACAGACTGTTGAACAATTCTTTACCTGCATTAACGGGGCCGTCTTCTTCCCAAGTGATAGAGGCGCGCTCAATAACCCAAGCGGTAATGATAATCGGGAAAAAGACCGAGGCTTGGGCAATTTTGATGTCAAAATTATAGCCGACAAAGGTCAAAAAATGGATAATCAAAATAACAAAAATTACTACCGCCGAGATGCGCGGTACTAAAAGCAAGTTAAGCTTTGACATAATAAAGCGGATTATCAGGCCGAGCAAGATGATGGCAACAAAGCAAGTCAGGCCGGTTACAAAGCCTGTTTTGACCAGAGACATGGATATCAGCATGGGGGTGAAAGTGCCCATGGTTTGAACGCCGACAATGTTGCGCATCAGGACTACCAGCAGAATACCAATCGGAAAAACCGACAGCCATTTTAAGGTGTTTTGCTGAGCTAAGGGTAGGCTGTAGATAGTATGGTCAAACCAGCCTGATTTTTCGGCCAGATTGGCGCGGCGGCTGGCCAGATTCATCGTTGAGGTGATAGATTTTTGCAGCGAAAATTTAACTGTTGATTCAATGCCGCCCTCGACATCCAAAAGCGATTTGCCACCGCGTTGAAACAGCAAAAAGTTGTCAGGCAGACCTTGTTTGGCGGTGGCGGGGTCATAAAGATGCCACGCACCGTTAATGTAGGCCTCAAGCATTAGATCCGGCGTGATTTTTTGGCCTTCTTCAAGTTTAAGACCGCGGGCGGTGCGGGCGGCAATACCCTCCACGGCCAAAAGCTCTTGCATAATCTCAATTTTGGTTTTTGGGGCGTATTGTACCGGCAGATAAGATTTTAGGGCAGAATCCAGCGGCTCTTGATTAAACAAGTTAATAAGTTTTTCAACGGCATCATTGCCGGACATTTTTTGCGAGAGTTTAACAATCTGGCGGGCCTGAGCCAATTTTTGTTCGTCAAATTCCGGCAGCTTTGGGGCAGCTGGTGCTTTGTCTTTGAGCTTATCTTTGCCCCAAGTATTGTCAAAGATGATAATTTTGTAGTAAAGATCTTGTTCGCCGGTTTTGTTTTGAGCTGTGAAGACAATGCGATCGGCGTATTTTGAAGTTTGGTAGCCTTCGGCGGTAACGTTTTCTTCCAAAATCTTGAATCCTTTGTTTTTGGTCGGGATGCCAAGGCTTACTTTGACCGGCGAGTTGTCGGCGGTAAAGGTTATGTGGGCTTCAATGTCCCAAACGTTGGCACTTTGTTTTGGGGAGAGGCTGAAACCCCAATATTTGATTTTGTAGTACATGCTGTATCCGGCAAAGCCCAGCGATAAAGCCAAAAAAATGGTTAAAAGCAGACGGACGGAAAAAAAATGTTTCATGACGGGCAAGACCTTTGTCAAAAGTTTAGTGCAGAGTGTTTTCCAATGAAGAATCGACAATAAAGCGGCCGTTTAAAATGTTGCGGCCGATTAAAACCTGATAGTTGAATTTGTCTCGTTCGGCTAAAGTAAATTCGGCATTGATCAGTTCATCACCCATTTTGATGCTCATGTTGACAACATAGCGTTCTTCTTCGTGATTGATGCGGACGATGTGGGTGCGGCGTTTGATTGGTTTTTCAAAATGATGTTTCTCGCCGTTTTTGCGGTTGGTAATGTTGAAAGAGATCCATTTTTCACCGTCGCGTTCAAAAGGTTTTATATGGTCGGCATCCAAGGAAGAGGTTTCGGCGCCGGTGTCTATCCGCGCTTGAAAGGGCATTTGGATCGGTGTTACGTACAGCGTTTCAACGCCGCCGATGATTTTGGCGCCGGTTGTAACCGGCTGAGGCACGACGGGAGATTCAATGACAGGAGTTGGTTCTATATTGTTTTGGCAGGCAGAAAGCATCAACATGGCTATTCCGGCAAGGATTTTTTTCATGGACAAACCTTATTAATGATGAATTTAAAACTTGCCTTAATGTAGCGTAAAAAAGGCGTTTTTGTAAAGTTAAACTTTTTAAAAAAACGCCAGTTGTGTACAATATTTTTTGAAGTTTTGAATGTATGGTCAGAAGTAAAGGGTTGCCCGCAGCGAAAAAGCCAAAGCTGTGTCAGATTTTGGATTAAGTGCTGGATCAAAATAAATCTGGATATCAGGCGTTATGGTCATCCATTTGGAAATGCCGAAAGTGATGTAGCTTTCTAAAATTTTTTCGTAGTTGCTGTTTATCGGTTTGCCGACGGCGTCTTCGTTGATATGGTTTATGGCTCCGGCAAAACCAATTTGGTCAAGCGGGTTGCGGTTGAAAGGATTGTTCAGTACCACCCCTAGTAGGTAAGAATTATCGATTTCTTCCATCTCGCCGGAAACACCATTGGCACGCCCGAAGAGAGCCCATTTTTCGTTTAGGTTTTGCGAAAAATTGAATGACCAGCCGTTGGTAGTCTGCGGCTGGGCGGCAACGGCCGGCTGGTTGTAGACTAAGAATGAATATTGTCCCTGGCCAAGCTTCTTGATTACGGGGTTGTATGAAACATAACCGAAAGTCGCGTAATGTTTTTCATCCAGACGCGAAGTTGATATCCGAGTGCCGTCGACATTAGTGGCGTCTTGAAAACCGGCGGCAAAACTCCATTCCGGAGTCGGTGTTATCTGGATATATGAACCGAGGCCGGAGGTCGGGTATGAGGCAGAGGCATTTTGCGAGAAGGTCCAGTTGATAAAGTTTTCCTGCTGGTTGGCGTCGTAGGTGGTGCCGTCAAAGTTGTATATTGGGTATTGACCGAGGCCGATGGTCAGCCAGTCGTATTTATCCGGAAGTTGGTAACTGACGTATAGTTCGGGGAATTCGTTGCTTTGCTCGTCGTAGTCGTTGATTGAGGTAACGACGCCGATATTGTCGTCAATTTTGCCGGAGTTGGCGCCGGTGTAGCGGACAATGTTGTAGGCAACGTTAAGGACGGCACTGCCGAAAGAATTGTTGAACAAATCCCATGTGATGGCGGGATAAAGGATGGTTTGCAGGGCCGTATTTTTGCCGCTTGGTGAGCCTGATTGAGCGGTGAATGAGGCGGTGAGCGAGTAGCCGAGACCGTATTTTTTTTGCAACCAGTCTTTGAATGCCGAATAATCTTGTCCAAAACGGCTGAAACGCAGGCGCCGGTAGTTTTCTGAAATTTGCACACGGCCCTCGGCGCTTTCTTGGTGCGGCAAGGCATTGGTGTCGTCAGCCAGAGCGGAACGGCAATAAAGACTCAAGAGGGCAATGGATAAACAGAAAGGTGTAAAGCGGCGGAACATGGCAAAAATCCTTTCGGCAAAAGTTAATGATGATTGCCTGATATATGCTGCCGCCGGTGAATTTAAAGAGGCAGAAAGAAAAGATGACTTTTTTGTTTACTTTTGTCTAGAAATGTGCTATTTGTTGAGCAGTTGTTTAAGTCTAATTTATTTAATTATTGTCGATATGGAAGAATATAATTTTTCGGCGCTTTTGGTGCCTATGCCGGCCAAAGCCGGAGACCGTTGCAGAGTATGCTTGACGGTGCTTGATTCGGAAAACGAGCATGTTGACGTTATTGCTTTCAACACGCTAAAAAGAGAGGAAATGAAATCTCTGTTGGAAGAAGAAATCGTCGCTAAAAAAAGTCATAAGGATTCCAGATCGGATCGGTTGACGGATGAAAGGCTTTCGGAAATGATCGGCGATTCGGAATATGAACGCGAGCCTCCGAGGCAAATGCTTGAAAGTCTTAATGACTTTTGGAGGACAAAATTTGCACCGGAGGATGTTATCTATCTGACATGGGGATGTTTCCCTTTGAACATAAAACACCTTAATTACGAAAAATAAAATTATTATTTATGAAAAAGTTAGAAAAAGCCGAGG
The DNA here is from genome assembly GCA_944393715.1 of uncultured Alphaproteobacteria bacterium. Classification (GTDB taxonomy): domain Bacteria; phylum Pseudomonadota; class Alphaproteobacteria; order RF32; family CAG-239; genus CAZU01. The sequence continues at coordinate 27,239 of CALYBB010000027.1, read as the reverse complement.
CGGTTGCCGCAGCGTTAACCAATCTCTTTCAGGAAGATTGGAAAGGTTTTGAATTTGCTCAAAAAGCCCAGCTTGTGAGGATCAAGCATGATGTCCCAGGGCAGTTGGCTTGGATGCTGAGCGCCAAAAAGGGAGAGGTTAAAATCCCTTTTATTTTAGAATGTGTCAGTCGATTGGCTTATTGCTGTTCTCCGGGGTTCCGCTATGAGATGGCGGTGCCATCGGATGAGACTTTTACCGACGAAAACGGCAACGTCGGCAAAGTTATGGAACTAAACGGCGAAATTGCCATTGTCTGGGAGTAGTTTTAAAGAAGCGGAATCTTGATAAAGATTCCGCTTTTTGATTGTCTACAAATATTTTTTTCTCTGTTAATAACTAGGGATGAAACTTGAAAATAAATGTTGTTTTGTCTAGATAATAAAATATAGCCAAGATTTGCATAAGGTCTTTTTTTATGGTAAATTTTTTTACCATAGGGGTTTACATTGAAGGTGTTTTATAGTAAAATAGGACAAAAAGGAAGAAAAAATGGATATTTTGTCTAATGAGGATTTGAAAAACAGGCTTTTATATTCTTTAAGGAACGGAAAGTTTCCAAAGAATGTGGTCGGGCGTGCAGAAAAATTGGGAAGAAAGCTGAGAAGTTTTGCTTTGCCGGTGTTGATGGCGGCGTCGTCGACGTCGGTAGCGGATATGTCGGCAAGCTCCGGTGGATGGCATGCGGTTTCTTCGTCGGCTAATAATCTGACAACCTCGGTTGGTTCTGATGGCGCGGAGAAGAAGATTGCCAGCAAAGACAAAAAGACGATCAGCTTTGAGGAAATGCGAAATTTTGAAGTGGTTGATGATTTTTCAGGGCTAAAGAATCGTGATAATTTGAAAATTGATGCCAGTGGTGTGACGATCAAGTTATCTGATATGGAAAGGGCAGCCGGAGAAGAGTCCGAGCAGATGAAGAAGGTTTGGGATACTTCTTTGAATATTAATGTTGGCTCCAGAAGATGCACCAAGGCCATGAAGAATCTTTTGAGGCGGCTTGGGATGGTTACGTCCGAGGCTATGGAGAATGGTTTTGATGCTGTCGTGCCGGCATGGGGGTTGATTCCTTTTTTTGACAGAGGCGATATTCGTGATGTCGTTCCAATCAAGGTGGAGGAAGACGCCCAAGAACGTAAAACGATGCCTATTATCGTTTTTAAGATTAATGAAAAAGGGGAGACCGTTTTTTCACATTGTCAAGTTATGGGACCGCAGGGTGCTTCTTATGGCGAAGGGCGCGTCAGTGCTTCGCCGAATTATCACAGAAGAGGCAACAAGCGCTTGAAGTATGGGCGGGCGCATTTTTATGTGGATAAGGGAACTTTTTTTGCTTTGCTTAAAGAGATGGTAAAAGTCAGGCCAGATTTGGTAACGGTTTTGGACAAGAAAAATGACAAGCTGCTTGTTTTTGATGAGCGGAATCTTCCAGAAAGGTATAAAAATATTGTCGCTTATCACAAGATGATGTACCCTGTCGAGGAGGTTCTGGAACAGATGAAGAATCCGGACAGGTTTGCCAAAAATGATTTGCAAAAGACTGGCGAGCTTCCGAAAATAAACCCCAAAAACCCGTCAAAGATGAGTCTTGCACAACAGATGCGGCGATTGAAAAACAGCGGAAACGTTCACTAAGGCGAAAGTTATTTTTTGCCGGCCTTGCTGACGTAAGCAATCGTCGCGTGCTCTTCGCAGTAAGTTTGTCCGAGGCGCACCTTTTTGCCGCAGAAATGAAAATTTTCATCTTTAGGATCGCCGATCGGCCAGCGGCAGGTGTGGTTGTCAAGATCTGTCAGCGACAAAAATTCTTTTTTTGCCGGTTCGTCAGAGGGAGGGTTCAGGCTTTTGGCCAATTTGACATCTTCTTCAAAAGTTTCGACGTGTTGGCTTTCGATCTTTTGTTTCGAGGTAGCCGGTGCAGGAGTCGGTTTTGCTTCTTTTGCCGATGCATCAGACTTAGTTGCCGGTGTTTTGGCCGCTGGTTTGGTTGCCGGTTTGGTCGTTTTGGCGGTTTTGACCGGTTGTTCTTTTTCCGCCGCAGGAGTATCCGATTTCTTTTTGATCGGCGACGGGCGGCCAGAAAGCCCCAGACGATGAACTTTGCCGACGATGGAGTTTTTGGAGATATTTAAACGGCGACCGATTTCACCGGTTGTTACACCTTCAGCCCAAAGGCGTTTTAACTCTTCGACCATTTCTTCTGTCCAAGCCATATCAAGCCTCCTTAATAAATTATCAGCAAACCTTATTCTTGTTGCATATTATGGTAATATTTGCTTAGAGTCCAGCTTCTTTTTTAAAAATTTGTCAGTATTTATCTTTTTTTAGATTTTTTTGGGTATAATTGTGTCTGAGAGAAAGCAGAAGAGGGGAATGTTTTTGAGGTTTTGGATCGGTATTGTATTTTTGGTCTCGGTTTTACAGGCATTTTCGGCGGCGGCCGGAGTGGATGAATTTGCCGATTTTTTTGATATTGATCTGGAGGCGGATGATATTCCGTCCAAAGAGGAGTTGGAAAAATCTTTTGAAAAGTACGACGAATATAACAAAAAATATCGCAGCTTTTATGATCTGCTGGATGGTTTTGATCATGAGTTTCAGACAACGATTGCCGCGTATGGAATGCAGGAAAAACGTCTTAAGGGCGAAAATGAAGATTTGTATCTTGAATTTTTGAGCATGATCCCGAAAAAGTATTATCAGTATATTGGACCGGTATTGTTTGAGATCCCGAATATGTCGGAGAAGATATTGAATCTTCCGGGGATTAAAGAAACAAAAAATCAGTTTCCTACCAGAATTGCCGAACAAGTTAAGGATATTAAAAATCTTGAGTTTGTATCGCCGGCTTATTATTTTTTGCTGATGCCGGAGGCATGGCCTGGATATGAAGAAGAAATAGAGTATCCCAAGATGACGCGTTATCATCCGAAAGTTGAATATGATCCGCAGTTTTATGCCGCAATCAAAAAAATGGTTCGGCCGGAAAAATATATGCCTGACTATCAGGAGCAAGACAAGCCCAGTAAAAGCGATTTGCGCACGCTGCGGCCGACCAAAGACAGCCTGTTGACGGCGGCTGATATTAAGGCTTTTATTGCGACGATTGATGCGGTTGATGATTGGGCGCACCAGCCTGAAAATGAGTTTTGGCTGACGCGTATCGGTATTATGTGGATGGCTTATGAAAAAGAACAGGAAATCGGCCGCTATGTGCCTTCGGGGCTTAAAGATTTGGTTAATCCATGCGCCCGATTGGTGCAAAAAGCACGTATACTGGGAAAAGAAAGGGAACTGGCTCAGCTGGTGTCCGGCGAAGGCTTTACTCTGAACGAATGGGCTTATACTTGCGACAAAACCATAAAGGCTTATCGTCTGGCTAATATTCGCAGAGGCGTTGTGCAGGCGATCAGAGAATACCGGCGCGGCATATATGATGACGAAATAAAGGGGATGAGCGCTTATACGCAAAATGTTCGGTTTGCAACCATGCAGTCAATTATTCAGGCTCATAAGGCGCCGCTTAGCGATGTTTTGGCGTTTAGAAAGAATCGCAAGGATTTTGGTGAAAAATTGAGAGAAAAGGGATTTCAGTTTTTCGGGTATCCGATAAATCGTTATTAGACGTATTTATGTTGTTGTTTTATAACAAAAAAATCATTTTTTTGTTGCATTTGACGGCAGAAGTGTTTATACCGAGAACGAATCGGTTGTTTAATGATTTTAGCAAAGGAATATAAAAATGGCTCGTGTTACGGTTGAAGATTGTATTGATAAAATTCCGAACCGCTATGAATTGTTGATGGTGGCGGCACAAAGAGCGAAAGATATTGCCTCCGGATCGCCGTTGACGGTTGATCGCGACAATGATAAAAATTCGGTGGTTGCGTTGCGCGAAATTGCTGCCGAAAGCGTCAGTATTGAAGAATTGCAGCATTCGTTGGTTATGGGTTTGCAGAAAAATGTCGAGGTTGAAGAACCTGAGGAAGAAGAGCTCGAAATTATGGCTGCCGAAAGAGAGCTGGCTGATTTGGATGAGCAGTTTTCCGGTGTTTTGCCTCAGGCGGAGCTGGAAGATTCTATGCAGATTCACGGCGGCGATGATGAGACATTGGATTTGGAAAGTGATGATGCCGCAGATGGCGTTGACGATATATCGGATGATGATATGACCGGTATGGATGATTTTGATGCCGGAGATGATATGGAAGAGTAAATCTGCGTTAAGATTTTTGTTGCTTTAAAAGTTTCGGCTATTTAAACTTAATTAAACAATGTTGTGTAAGTTATAATGGCTGAAACTTTTTTTATGTGCGAATGAAAATAAAATGTTAAGACAATATGAGCTCGTTGACCTAGTTAAATCTTATGATCCGGATGCGGATGAAGACGCATTGAACAGGGCGTATGTTTATGCAATGAAAAAGCACGGGGCGCAGCTCAGGACGTCTGGTGATCCTTATTATTCGCATCCGGTTGAAGTGGCCGGTATTTTGACACAATTTAAGTTGGATTCGACGTCGATTATTGCGGGGCTTTTGCATGATACGGTGGAAGATACCGACGCGACTATTGAAGAAATCCGCGAATTGTTTGGGCCGCAGGTGGCGCAGCTGGTTGACGGGCTGACCAAATTGGCAATGATTGAGCTGAAGTCAAAAGACACCAAACAGGCAGAAAATTTTCGTAAATTGCTGCTTGCGATGTCGGAAGACATCAGGGTTTTGCTGATAAAATTGGCGGATAGGCTGCATAATATGCGCACGCTGCATTTTTGTGCGCCGGAAAAAAGAGCGCGTATAGCCCGCGAGACTTTGGATATTTATGCGCCGTTGGCCGAGAGAATCGGTATGCAGGAGATTAAAACCGAACTCGAGGAAATTGCTTTTAAGGAATTGCACAAAGAAGCTTATGAATCTATTACCGCGCGGTTGAACTTTTTGCGTGAACAGGGCAGTAATCTGGTGCCGGCAATTATTAAACAGCTGGAAAAAGATATGGCCGAAGGCGGTGTTAAGGCCATGGTTTCGGGACGCGAAAAGTCGCCCTATTCCATTTGGCGCAAGATGCAGAAAAAAAATGCTTCGTTTGAGCAGTTGTCGGATATTATGGCGTTTCGCATCATTGTTGACGATGTGGCATCGTGTTATCAGGCGCTGGGTATTGTCCACAGTAAATATCATATGGTTCCCAGACGTTTTAAGGATTATATTTCAACCCCGAAACCAAACGGTTATAAATCAATTCATACCGGCGTTATCGGGCCGGAAAATACCCGAATTGAAATTCAGATCCGCACGCAGGAGATGCATGAAGTTAATGAAAAAGGCGTGGCGGCACATTGGGCATATAAACAGGGTGAGAAAGTCGTCGGCAAGAATTTTCGCTGGATTCAGGAATTGTTGGAAATTTTGGAAGAGGCCTCCAATCCGGAAGAGTTTTTGGAAAATACCAAACTGGAAATGTATAATGATCAGGTATTTTGCTTTACGCCTAAGGGTGATTTGATCGGGCTTCCGGTTAATTCCACGCCGGTTGATTTTGCTTATGCGGTGCACTCGAAGGTCGGGAATACCTGCGTCGGAGCGAAGATTAACGGTGAAATCAAGCCGCTGCGCACCGTCTTGCAAAATGGTGATCAGGTTGAAGTTTTGACATCAAAGGCGCAGCATCCGTCACCGGAGTGGGACAGATTTGTTGTTACGGGTAAGGCCAAGGCCGCTATCCGCCGCTATGTGCGTGCCAACAAGCGTGAGCAATTTGCCGCCTTAGGCGAACAAATGTTGGAAAGAACTTTTAAAAGCGAAAATTTGGATTTTAACGATAAAGGCTTGATAAGCGTTTTGCCTAATTTTGAGGCCGAGTCGGTTGAAGATATTTATGCTAAGGTTGGAGAGGGCTTGATTACAGCTTGGGATGTCATGAAGGCGGTTTATCCAAGCTATAAACAGTCCAAACTCGGCAAGGTGGTTAAATCTTTTAAGGCACGAGGTTTTGGCAAAAGCGACAAAAAAAATAAATCTGAGCCGCTTAAGATTAAAGGGCTTATTCCGGGGATGGCGGTGCATTTTGCCGGATGCTGTCATCCGCTGCCGGGGGATAGAATTGTCGGTATTGTGACGACCGGTAAAGGGGTTGCCGTGCATTCGATTGATTGTAAAGCACTAGAAAAATATGCCTCTGAACCGGAAAGGTGGCTGGATATTTCGTGGGGTGACGGCGCAACGGAGGGGACACATATCGGGAGGTTGAGGGTTATTTTGGCCAATGAGCCGGGGGCTCTCGGCGATTTGTCAAACCTTATTGCTCGTAATGAAGGCAATATTGCCAATTTGAACATAACCAACCGGACGTTGAGCTATTTTGAGCTGATTGTTGATATTGAAGTGCGGGATTTGAAACATCTGACGGATATTATTGCTGCGCTTAAGGCCTCAAAAGTCGTGTCATATGCCGCCAGATCAAATCAATAGTTGATGAATTGGGTAAAGATGATTGTCGGATTAGGAACGGATATAGTCAGTATTGAACGTATTGCCGAGGTTTGGAATAAAAACGGCGACGCTTTCAGTCTGCGGATTTGTCGTGAAGATGAAAGAAGCTATTTGGAAAAAGGGAAAGATAAGGTTTTGCGTTTGGCAAAAGTATGGGCGGCTAAAGAGGCTGCGGTTAAGGCTCTTGGAACCGGTTTTTCGCAGGGTATAACTTTTAATGATATTGCCCTCAGGCATAATGCCGTTGGTCGGCCGGAGCTGGAATTTTTTGGAGGTGCTCTCGAAAGACTGCGGCAGCTGACCAGAGGGGGAAGTTCTAATGTGTTTATCAGTTTGAGCGATGATAAACCATTTGCGCAAGCAGTTGTTATTATTGAAAAAATGTAGTTGTTAATTTGCAAAAATGCTGTATGATAAGCGGAGTTTTTGCGAGAATCGGTTGTTATCAGAGGCCTCTTGATGGAAAAAGAAGAAAGTTTTGTTGATACCATAAAAACAATTATTTATGCAATTTTGATTGCACTGCTTATTCGCAGTCTTTGGTTTGAGCCGTTTAAAATTCCTTCCGGTTCAATGTATCCGACGCTTTATATTGGGGATTATCTTTTTGTTTCCAAATATACATATGGTTATTCCAAGCATTCGTTTCCGTTCAGTCTGCCGCTGTTTGATGGGCGTATTTGGGAGGACGCACCAAAACGCGGTGATGTGGTGGTATTTAAAAATCCGCAGGACAATTCGACTGATTATATCAAAAGAGTTATCGGGCTGCCGGGGGATAAAATAAAGTTGGAAAAAGGCAGATTGTTTATCAACGGCAAGATGCTTGAGCGTAAAAATGAGGAAGAGTTTGTTTTGCGTAACCGTTACGGCAGCGCTGAGAGGTATCGCAAATATATTGAAGTTTTGCCAGAGGGTAAAGAGCATCCGATTTTGGAGGTGTCCGACCAAGAACCTAATGATGATTTTGAAGAAATCAGAGTGCCGCAGGGTAGTTATTTTATGATGGGTGATAACCGCGATCGTTCGGACGACAGTAGGGTTAATGTCGGTTTTGTGCCGGCGGAAAATTTGGTCGGCAAGGCGCGTTTTTTATTCTTTTCGCATAATGATGAAGGTGCGTGGTATCTGCCTTGGAGCTGGCCGAAAAAAATTCGGTGGTCACGGTTGTTTAACCATATTGAATAGAGGCTTTTCGGGGTCATGGAGACACTACAACAAATATTGAAGTATCGTTTTAGGAACGAAGGGCTTTTGCGTAAAGCTATTACGCATGGTAGTGTTGATTCGGATATTGATGCCAATTACGAGCGGCTGGAGTTTTTGGGCGATCGAGTTTTGGGTGTGGCGGCGGCATCGCTATTGTATAATTTGTTTCCGGATGAACCGGAGGGAAGTTTGTCTCAGCGATTTGTCGGTTTGGTGTGCAAAGAAACAGTGGCAGAAGTGGCAAAGACCTTGGAGCTTGATAGATTTATGCGAGTAGCTAATGAGGATTTGCGTTGCAACGAAAATGTGTTATGCGATGTTTGTGAGGCGGTTATTGGTGCGATCTATATTGATGCAGGGGTTGATGCGGCGATAGAGTTCGTTAATAACCATTGGCGTGAGCTGATTGACAGGAATGTGGCACCGCCCAAAGACAGCAAAACCAGATTGCAGGAATTGACGCATCACTTGAAGCTTGGAACGCCGCAATACAGGGAATTTTCTCGTTCCGGCAGCGAGCATCGGCCGGTTTTTGAGATGGAGGTTGTGCTTGATGATGGGCGCAAAGCCATTGGAAAAGGGACGAGTAAAAAGCTGGCGGAGTTTGCCGCGGCATCGGCAATGCTGGAGATATTGAAGTGAGTGAAAAACAGCCGACAAGGTGCGGCTTTGTGGCGCTTATCGGTGCGCCGAATGCAGGAAAGTCAACCATTACCAATGATTTTGTCGGAGCGAAGGTTTCGATTGTTTCGCCCAAGGTGCAGACAACGCGTACACGGGTTAAAGGTATTGGTGTTTTTGAAAATGCGCAGATTATTTTTGTGGATACGCCGGGGATATTTAAGCCCAAACGCCGGTTGGATCGGGCGATGGTGGCTTCGGCTTGGGACGGTGCCGGCGATGCCGATATTGTGGTGCTGGTTGTTGATGCCAAAAAAGGGCTTGACGATGAGACAAGGGCTATTGTTGGAGGACTTAAAAACAAAAAAGCGCCGGTAGTGTTGCTGATTAATAAAATCGATTTGGTTAAAAAGGCAAGTTTGTTGGCGTTGAGCCAAGCTCTAAACAAAGCTTATGCTTTTGAAGAGACTTTTTTTGTGTCGGCAGCAAGCGGCGAAAATATGGAAGAATTTTACCGCTATTTGGCAGGGCATTTGCCAGAGAGCCCGTGGTACTATCCCGAGGAGCAGATGTCGGATATGCCGCCTAAATTGCTGGCGGCAGAAGTTGTGCGCGAAAAATTGTTTTTGTTTTTGCAGCAGGAACTTCCCTATGCGCTGACGGTTGAACCGGAGCTTTGGGAGCGGCGCGAAGATAATTCCATCAGGGCCGAAATTACCATTTATGTCGAAAGAGACGGTCAAAAGATGATTGTCCTCGGCAAAGGCGGCGCGATGATTAAACGTATTGGTCAGGCTGCGCGCAGGGAGCTGGAGGAAATGCTGGAGGCGCGGGTGCATTTGTTCTTGTTTGTCAAAGTGCGCGAAAACTGGCAGGAAGATGCCGGCCGGTACAGTGTTTGGGGCTTGGATTTTAAGGCTTAAAAGCAGACAAGTTTGGAAGGGGAAAATTGATGAAAATAATTTTTATGGGCACGCCGGAATTTGCTTTGCCGAGTTTGGAGGCTTTGGCCAAAAAACATGATGTTGTTTGTGTTTATACTCGAGCACCCAAGGAGGCCGGCCGCGGGCGTGAGTTGCAAAAATCGCCGGTGCATTTGTGGGCAGAGGCACACGGCATAGAAGTCCGGACACCGAAAACGTTGCGTCAGCCGGAAGAACAACAAAAATTTGCCGCGCTCGGCGCCGATATTTCGATAGTGGCTGCCTATGGTTTGATATTGCCAAAAGAAATTATTGAGGCTTGTCCGAAAGGGTGCTTAAACGTCCATGGTTCATTGCTGCCGCGCTGGCGCGGTGCGGCACCGATGCAGCGGGCGATTGAGGCGGGAGATGCCAAAACAGGCATTACAATTATGCAGGTGGTTGAGGCTTTGGATGCCGGTGCGATGTATAAAAAAGGCGAGATTGAGATTGATAAGGATATGACGGTCGGTGTTTTGCACGACAAAATGGCGGAACTGGGAGCTAAATTGATTGTTGAGGTGCTGGATAATCTTGATAATATTGTGCCGGAACCTCAGGACGAAAGCTTGGTGACGTATGCAGCGAAAATAGACAAAGAAGAGTGTCGGCTTGATTTTAAGGCGCCGGCGAGAGAGCTTGAGCGCAAAATTAGGGCTTTTAATCCTTATCCGGCGGCTTATTTTGAATATGGCGGGGAGAGGTTTAAATTGTTGCGCTGTCAGGTAGTGTCTAATTCGTGGCAATTAGCATCCGGTGCTTTGCAGCAAGAGGGCGAGAGGTTGTTTATAGGCTGTGCGCAAGATGCTCTTGAAGTTTTGCAAATTCAACGACAAGGGAAGAAAGCTATGTCGGCAGCTGAGTTGTTGCGCGGATTTAATTTTGGACAGCGTTTTTTGGTTTAAGATGATTTGAAGATCGCTTTAGCGGAAGAATGCTCCTGCCGAGGCGAGGTGCTTGTTTTTTGGTTGTGTTGAGATAAGAGCAATAAGCAAAGGGAATATTATTGCTTTTTTAAGTATTTCATGCTATGGTGATAGAAAGTGTTGCAAAAAAAGGGTCCTTTTTTTGCAACAAGAAAGGATGATAGAAAAAATGAGCCAAAACAACGGGAAAAATGATCTTTAATTTACTGAAAAAGTGTTGCAAAAAAAGGAACCTTTTTTTGCAACAAGCGGGAGGATGAGATATGAAAAAATATTTATTTTTGGTCGGTGCGGCGGTTTTTGGGGCGTGTTCGGCAGTGAATGCGGCGGTTAATTGCCAGACTTTGCCAAGCTGTGATGAATTGGGCTACGGGTGGACAGCTGAAGAGTGTGCGGGACAGAAAATACTCAAATGCCCGTTTGACGAAAACGCGCTTTATTGCACGAATCCCGCAGGAGAGACTGAGTGTCAAGTGGGCTCGGTTTTGTATAATGACAAAAAATGCTATAATTCGACGCCTTCCGGAAAAAGTGCGATTGGCGTCGTGTTTGATACCTCCAAACGATTGGCCTTGGCGTTGGATTATAATGGAGGCATTGTCGGAAGTACACAAAAAGAGGATTATATATCGGGATTGGAACCGTGTGATGCTTTTAGTGGTTGTGATCTTGGAGGTAAAGTCTATAGCGAAAAGATTGTGGCATTTTTTGGCACCGGATCTGATTATGCGGCGGGATATTGCTATAATAAGACAGACGGGGGATTGGCAAAGGGAAGTTGGTTTTTGCCAAGTACTGATGAGCTAGGGGCTATATTTGATAGAGAGTTTAATAATTTGGATGATGCTGAACTTCGTCTCATTAGCGATGGTATTGCCAAAGCTGGCGGTATGTCTCTTGATCATGGTCCCCATTGGTCTTCTACTCTTTACAGAAACTATCCTGTTTCCTTTGGTGGTTACGATTTTGGAAGAGGTCAAAAAGCAGGCGGTGAAGCCTCCTCTAAAATCTATGATGCTCGTTGTGTCGTCGCTTATTAGTTTTTGGGCAATTTTATTATATTAAAATACCCCGCGGCGGCGACAAGCCGCAGGCGGGGTAAAATTTTTAAGAGAACATCTTGGCCAGACGCAGCACTCGCACGTCCGAATCGGACAAATCGGCAGCCGGTCTGCCATACAGCCCTTTTTTTTCGGCCAGTCTGGTCGCGCGATCCTTCAACAAAACGGCCATGCCGTTGTTGCGGATGTATTTTTCCGCATCGCAGAAAAGCTGAAACGCCCGTTCACTGATTCTGTCGTTTTTGAAAACATAATCAATGAGATTGGCATGGAGATAGCCGACCACATCAATGCTTGATTTGATGAATTCAAAACAAGCATCTTTGACCTCAATAGGGACGTCTTGTCCTTCATGATAGGTCGAACAGATGATGTTTACTTGTTTGGTAAACATTTCTGCGTTTTCGGCAAACTCCGGCCGCAGGCATAGCCTTAATTCATCGACCCTTGGTTTGATCCCAAGTTTTGTCAAGCGATTGTAATGCTTGATGCATTGAGAGGTGAACAAACGGTTCTCGGCAAAAATCTCGTCGGCATTTTCTATGCGGGAGGCAATATTCTCCAAAACGTTTTCGATCTTGCCGTTGGCAAATTCTTTTTTTGACAACTGGTAAAGCATCTTTTCGCTGTGCACCAGACGCTGAAGCAAGGAGATCATTTTACCAATTTGTTTTTGACGCGTTTTGCTGGTTTCCTTGGCATACCGACGCTGGAGTGTGGCCAGAGCCTTGACCAGCGGAACGTTTGGTTGCGATATATACGAGAAAAGCTCCGACAAACTGTCGTGCAGTTTGATACGCTCCATATCTTCAAGGCAGTTTTGCCGCCATTGGCAGTAAATATTGTTTTCTACCAGCAGGAGATATGTAAACCGTCGTTCTATGTTAACCGATAGTTCTTTGATGATTAGCTTTTGCGATAGCCAATAGCGTGCGATGGGGCATTCCTTGGCCTGAGATAACAGTTCTCTTTCTTTGTTCGAAAATTTTTTCATAAAAAAATAGTGTTAGTAATATTTTATCCGCTACATACTAGCGCAAAAATAAATAATGAGCAACCTTTTTTTAGACAAAAAAGCCCCGAAAGCTTTTTTTGCTTTCGGGGTAAAGTGAAGGGCGGTTAGAGGATGTATTCGTGAGCGGCTTGAAGCAGCCTTTCAAAGGCTTTTAGCCTTTTTTCTTTTCGCTTCACCTCTTTTTCTTTTTCTTCTCCTTCCAGAGAAGAAACCCAATCTAATCGGGTTTTTTCTTTGTCTCGCTGAAGTTCAATCAGCGGAAGAAGAAATTTGATTAGGTCTTTTTCAAAAACGGGATCAATGACGATCCTGTCTTCTTTTTTGACCAACATCAACCGAATGGCGTCCATCGGTACCAGATTTCCGTCCTCCCACAACAGATTCCAGAAGTAAATGTCGGAATAGTGTGGGTATTTTTTATTTTCGCGAATGAACTTTTCGCATATCCGGTTTAGACGTTTGTCCGGATAGCGGAGGCCTACCACAAGTAATTTGTTGATAAGCCCGCGATGCATGAGGCATTCGCTCAAATATTTGTGAAACAGGGAGAGTTCAGCATTGCTCAGCGGCGCCGGAAGACGTTGAGCTAAGTAATTGTTCAATTTTCCCTGCAGGCGGTTTAGGAAACATTCCATCGCGCCTTCAACAACCGTCCTATGCCTGTTTTTGTGCATAGGCTTTTGGGGTGTCGGTGTTTTTTGAGCTTTTAGCTTTTTCTTGGTCTCTCTGGATATCCAGAGATTAGAAAAATAGTTAAATTGCTCCTGCGTGATTTCACCGCTTTTGCGCCAAAGACTCAAATGTTTTAGCTTTTGAGCCAATGACAACCCCCGTAACGCAAGGTTCTGGGGCGTTGTTAGTTTTTCTTTTGCCATTTTTTTTGTTTTTTAGAGATTAAACAGAATGGATGACGAATTCTTCTTTCAGTCTTGCTTGCTTGATTAACTTAACTCTGTCGGGACGAACCAGCAGAGCTAAAAAAACTTCGCCAGCTTTGTCTTTGCACCAAGACGACCAGAGCGTTTCAGTTTCCGGAGAGGATATCCGCCGGATTTCTTTTTGTACAGGTTTCTTGTTGGTTATGACAAAGTCCTCGGGCAATCCTGCTTGAATTTTGCGGAGAATTCCACGCAGCATAATCTCTTCTTTTGGGGCAGAAATTTTTTCTTTTTTAGCCATAAAATAATAAATTTTAATTTTTGTCTAATTTTAGCCGCGTGCATATTCAATTGCGGGTAATTTCGACAACATGTGAAACATTATAATTTATGAATAAAAATATGCATTTATTAATATAGACAAAAAAAGCGATTCGTTCAAGCATTATTTTTAAAACTTTTTTTATATATTTGTCGTTATTATATATAAAACAGTTTTATTTTAAGGGAAAAACGATGCAAAAGTTTGTCAAAACAGCCCTGCTTATGGTTGCTATCGGTATGGTAACGGCCGGTTTGCTCTCCGGCTGCGATAAAAAAAATGATAATCTGGTTACGGCCAAAATTTTTAAGGGCGATATTGTGGAAAAGATTACCGCCTCGGGGATTATCAACCCGATTTCGACCGTCAATATCGGTACGCAGGTTTCGGGGATTATTGCCGAGATTTATGTTGATTATAATACCAAGGTTGATAAGGGACAGCTTTTGGCGTTGATTGATCCGCAGACATTTGAGGCCACGGTTGATCAACGGCAGGCGGCGCTGGATATTGCCAAAGCCGAGTTGGAAGTAACCAAAAACGATATCGTCTATTATAAAAAACATCTCGACCGTATCAAGAAGTTAAACCGCTCACAGTATTCAACCGACAAGGAATTGGAATCGGCACAGCGCGACTACAGCAATGCGGTGGCGCAAAAGGCTTTGAAAGAGGCGGAAATCAAACAGGCCGAGGCGGCTTTGAATCAGGCACAGATTGATCTTGAATATACACGGATTATCTCTTCTGTCGATGGGGTAGTGATCTCACGCGAGGTTGAGGTCGGGCAAACGGTGGCGGCCAGTTTTAATACGCCGACGCTGTTTAATGTGGCGGAAGATTTGACCAAAATGCAGATTGAGGCTTCGGTGGTGGAGGCGGATATTGCCAAAATCAGGGACGGGCAGAAGGTTGAGTTTTCGGTGGATAGTTTTCCTGATGAGGTATTTGAAGGCGTTGTTTCTCAGGTGCGCAATAATCCGATTACAACTTCAAATGTCGTTACCTATGAGGTGATTATCAGCATTGACAATCAGGCCTTGAAATTAAAACCCGGTATGACGGCTAACGTGGAAATCATTACCGCCGAGAAGAAAGATGTGCTGCTGGCGCCAAACAAAGCGCTGCGGTTTTATGTTACCGATGAAAACGGAGAGATTAAACGTTATCAGGACAAGGGAATTTGGATTTTGCGCAAAGGCAAACCAACACGGATTAACGTGATTACCGGTATTGCCGACGATGATTTTACCGAGGTGTTTTCCGAGCAGCTTAAAGACGGCGACGAAGTTATCCTTGAGGATAAAAAAGAAACTGAAAAACGTGCTGCACGCCTGAGACTCCGGAGATAGCCGATGAGCCTTATTGAGCTTAAAAACATTACCAAAAGTTATCCGCTGGACGGCTTGCAGCTTAAAATACTCAAAGGAATCAGCCTTAAGATTGAAGATGGCGAGTTTGTGGCGATTATGGGGCCTTCAGGGTCTGGGAAGTCGACACTGATGAATATTTTGGGTTGTTTGGACAAGCCAAGCTCGGGAACTTATTTATTGGATGGGCAGCGGGTGGAAAATTTGTCCGCCGATGAGCTGGCGGAAATTCGCAACCGCAAAATCGGCTTTGTGTTTCAGGGGTTTAATTTGTTATCGCGCACAACGGCGCTGGAAAATGTCGAGTTGCCGATGGTTTATGCCAATGTACCGTCGGCAAAAAGAGAACGGCGCGCTAAGGAGGCGTTGGCTCGGGTAGGATTAAAAGAGAGGATGTATCATCAGCCAAACCAGCTTTCCGGCGGCCAGCAACAACGCGTGGCCATTGCGCGGGCGGTGGTTAATGAGGCGCCGATTGTTTTTGCCGACGAGCCGACCGGAAATCTGGATACCAAAATGAGTATTGAGATTATGAACTTGTTTACCAAACTAAATGAGGATTTGAAACGGACGATTATTTTGGTAACGCATGAAGATGATATTGCTCGTTATGCCAAGCGGATTATCCGAATCGTCGACGGTGAGATTCACTCGGATGAAAGGAATGCGCGATGATTGATGCCAGCACGATATTTTCTATCGCCGGACGCGCTATCAAAGCAAACAAAATGCGCTCGATATTAACCAGCCTCGGTATTATTATCGGTGTGGCGGCGGTGATCGTGATGCTTTCGGTGGGCAACGGTGCGCAGATATCAATTCAAAATGAGATGAAAACCATGGGGTCAAACCTGATTATTATTCGCTCCGGCGTGGCGACGTCTTCTGGTGCACGCGGCGGCCACGGGTCGCAGCCGACGATGAAAAAAAGCGACGGTGATGCCATTCAGCAAAAGGTGGCGGCGATTAAGCTGGCGGCGCCGATTTTGGAAGAAACCGCGCAGATTGTTTACGGCAATGCCAACTGGTCGACCGGTGTAACCGGAACCGACCGGCGGCTTTTTGAGATTAAAGAATGGGATTTGGCCTACGGGCGGATGTTTTCGTCAACCGACGTACGCAGCGCCGCCAAAGTGGCTATCCTCGGGCAGACGGTGGTCAACGAGTTGTTCGGGGATGTTGATCCGTTGGGCAAAACCATCAGGGTTAAAGGTATTCCGTTTAAGGTTATAGGTGTTTTGGTGGAACGCGGGCAGTCCGGCCCCGGTATTGATCAGGACGACGTGGTGTATATTCCGATTACAACAGCGCAGAAAAAGGTGATGGGTATTTCGTTTCCGGATCAGGTTAAGCAGGTAATGTTGCAGGCGATTGATTCGCAGAGCACCTATACGGCGCAGGAAGAAATTCGCGAGCTTTTGCGTCAGCGGCATAATCTGGGCGCCAATAAGGAGGATGATTTTGTTATTCGCAACCTGACGCAGATGATGGAAATGATGGAAAGCTCAACAAAAGTGATGACCATCCTTTTGGGGTCGATTGCGTCGATTTCGCTTCTGGTCGGCGGTATCGGTATTATGAATATTATGCTGGTTTCGGTTACCGAGCGGACGCGGGAGATCGGTATTCGTATGGCCATCGGGGCTAAGGCTTGGGATATCCGCTGGCAGTTTTTAACCGAGGCGCTGGTGTTGTCTTTAATCGGCGGTTTGGCAGGAGTTATACTAGGATTGGTCGGTTCGGCGTTGGTGGGAATTTTCACCTCGCTGCCGGCTAAGGTTTCGTTGCTTTATGTGCTTTTGCCTTTTTCTTTTTCCGGCGTGGTGGGGTTGTTTTTCGGCTTTTATCCAGCCTATAAAGCTTCCCTTCTTAATCCGATTAATGCGTTGCGTTATGAATAGATGCTAGCGGCAGAGCCAGCGGCCGGCCTCCATGGCCGCCATGGCACCAGAGCCGGCAGCGATAACTGCCTGACGAAAATCGGCGTTTCGGACATCGCCGGCAGCGAAAACTCCCTCAACACTGGTGCGGGTGCTGTCGGGGGCGGTTTTGATGTAGCCGCGGTTGTCAAGCTCCAGCCTGTTTTGAAAAATTTCGGTATTCGGTTTATGACCGATGGCGATAAAAACACCATCCGTCGGCAAAATTTCGGTTTTGTCTGTTTTGACATTTTTGAGTTTGAGCGCTTCAAGAGTCGGCGGGGCGTTCCTGCCGATGAATTCTTCGACTGTTCGGTCATAGATAACACGGATTTGTGGGGTGTTAAACAGCTTTTCTTGCAGGTATTTGTCGGCACGCAAGTTGTCGCGGCGGTGAATCAGAGTTACCGAGCGGGCAAAAGTGGTCAGGTATAAAGCTTCTTCAACGGCAGAGTTGCCGCCGCCAATAACGGCGACATTTTTGCCGCGGTAAAAAAAGCCGTCGCAAGTGGCACAGACTGAAATGCCAAAACCGCGATATTTTTCTTCATCAGGCAGGCCAAGCCACTTGGCCGAGGCGCCGGTGGCAATGATAATGCTGTCGGCATAAAAAGCGTTGTGTTTTTCGGAAGAACATTCAAACGGCCGGCGGGAAAAATCAACCTCAACAATTTTGTCGTTGATCAGAACAACACCAAAAAGTTCGGCCTGTCGGCGCATGTTTTCCATCAATTCGCTGCCTGATACGGCGTGAGGAAAACCAGGGAAGTTTTCGACATTTTCACTCAATGTCAGTTGACCGCCGGTATCTGTTCCGGAAACCAAAATCGGTTCCAGACCCGAGCGTGCAGCATAAATGCCGGCGGTATAGCCGGCGGGACCGGAACCGATAATTAAGACTTTAGTGCTGAATTTGGCCATGGCATTTTTCCTTAAAAATAAAGCTGCCAAAAACTGGCAGCTTTTTATATAGTTCGACAAAGAGACAATTAAATATATTTAACTTCAATTATTTCAAAAGATTTGTGTCCGGATGGTGCGCTGAATTCGGCAACATCGCCGACTTCTTTGCCGATGAGAGCCTTGGCCAAAGGTGAGGACAACGAAATTTTGTTCTTTTCAATATCGGCCTCATAGTCACCGACAATTTGGTAGGCCTTTTCTTCGTCAGAATCTTCGTCGGCAACAACAACTGTGGCACCAAAGCGGATGATATCGCTGCGAACTTTGGTAACATCGATGACCTGAGCACGGCTTAAGACGGCCTCCAGATCCTGAATGCGGCCTTCAATAAAGCTTTGCTTTTCTTTGGCAGCCGAATATTCGGCGTTTTCCGACAAATCGCCTTGGGCACGCGCCTCAGAGATGGCGGCAATGATATGCGGGCGCTCAACGGCTTTTAAATTTTTTAATTCGGCTTCCAAAGCGTCATAACCGACTTTTGTCAGAGGAAATTTTTCCATTTTTCACCTGTCCTGTTAAAATGTTTCAGAAAAAAAGAACTGCGAGGGAGAAAACTCCTTCACAGAACGACATCTTGTATTAAACAACTAGGAGTAAATATAGCACGTTAAAAAAATAAATCAAGCTTTTTGTTTGCGGGGGAAAAGTTAAGCAAAGCGCTATACAATAGCGGATTTTATGTTAGACTTGGCACGTGTTTAAACTTTCTCGGAGATGGAACATGAAAAAAATTTGTATGGTGGCGGCAGTTGCCGCGGGCGTTTTGGCCTTGAGCAGTAATGCCAATGCGTATGATTCTACTGGCTGCGGCTTGGGATCTATGGCTTGGCGCGGACAGTCGGGTATTGTACCGCAGGTTTTGGCCGCAACAACCAACGGCATTTTCGGTACACAGACTTTCGGCATTTCAACCGGTACGTCGGGATGTGATCCGAACGGTCGGGTTACCGGCGGCACGGGCAGAATGCTCTTGGCTTTTCTGGAAAACAATATGGAGCAGTTTGCGCTCGACGCAGCAGCCGGCGAGGGCGAAACGCTGGTTACGGTAGCCGGTATTTTAAACGTTGATGAAGAGGCGTTTGCCGGTAAAGTGCAGAACAATTTCGGCGTGTTGTTTGCCAGCAACGATGTCGACGCGGTTGATCTGACCCTGTCGGTGATGCAACTGGCCAAAGCCTAAGTTCCGATAAGGATTGGTATTTTCGGGGGCGCCGGATGCGAATATTGTGCGGCGCCTCTGTTTTTTGAAGCATGCGGTATTTTGTTTTTTTTAGTTTGTTTTTAGTGGCAACGGAGGCTTGGGCGGCTGATTTTGCGCAGTCTGCGGCGTGGCTGGCGATCGGACATTATCAAAACGGCGAAAGCTCGATTGACTCGCCGAACTTTTTTTTAAGCAAAGACGGTAAAAAAGATCCGGCGACCGAACTTGAGGCGACGATTAAATTGTTTGCCGGTGAGGATGATGAGAAAAAATGCCTGTTTCCGTCGCGTTATCTGTTGTTGAAAAAAGCCGGACTGGTTAAAAGTGAATTTCCGCAGTGCGAGGAATACGAACAATTTAAGAAAGATTTGCAGCCGGCCGGCGTGACATTGCTTTTTACCGATGCTTATATGAATAATCCGTCGTCAATGTTCGGGCATACGCTGCTGAGAATCGATACCAAGCGCAAGGGGACGCAGCTTTTGGCGCACGGCGCTAATTACGGCGCTTTTACCGGCGATGAGCCTGGGGCATTGTATGCGGTTTTGGGGCTGACCGGCGGTTATTTCGGCGGTTTTACGGTCAAGCCTTATTATGATATCATCAATACTTATAATAATATTGAAAATCGCGATATTTGGGAACTTAATCTGGATTTTTCGTCGGAGGAGCTGGAATTTTTTGTGGCGCATTTGTGGGAGATAGGGCAGACTCAGTCGCGCTATTATTTTTTCAGTCGCAACTGTTCTTATATGCTGATGGAAATGCTGGACGCAGTGAGGCCGTCGCTGAAACTGGCGCGGCAGTTTCCGGTGCACGCCATTCCGTTGGATACGTTTAAGGCGGCGTATCGGGCACAGGGGTTGGTTAAAGGGATGAACTACCGGCCGTCGCGGCAAAACAAGATAAGGCACCGTTATCGCGAGATGACGCCGAAGCAACGACAGGTGTATCGGAATATTATCAAAAACAAAAAATTTGAACTACCGGAAGATATGAGCGAAGCTGATAAAGCCGATGTATTGGAAACGGCGTATCAGTATGTGCAATATCAGTATGTGGCCGGTGATTTGGGGTTAAAAGAATATCGGCGGCAGAGTTTTGACGCACTGCGGGCGCGTAGCAAACTGGATGATAAGGGACGTATCGGTGATGACTTTGCCGGAAATCCGCCCTTGCTGGCACACGAATCGATGCGGTTGACGGTCGGGGCAGGGGTGCGCAACGGTGAAGGCTTTGAGGAAGTCGGTTTGCGGCCGGCATATCAATCCTTGACGGATAATGATTTTGGTCTGCCCAAAGGGGCCGAGATTAATTTTTTGGAAACACGCTTCAGACATTATGACGAACAAGACAAATATGTTTTGCAGAATTTTGATTTGTTGACCATTCGTTCGATTTCGCCGATTGATGCGATGTTTACGCCGGTGTCGTTTCAGATTAGGGCTAATGTCGAGCGGTGGCAGAATCCGCAAAACGGGCGCGAGGGGTATGTCGGTAATCTGGTTGTCGGCAGCGGCGGGGCTTATGCTTTTGCCGATTGGTTGTGGGGGTTTGCGCTTTTGAATACAAAAGCAGCTTACGGCGGATTTTTGCCGCATAACTCATGGTTAGCATTCAGTGCGGATTTAGGACTGATGGCTGATTTTGGAAAATGGAAAATTTTGGGTGAGATTGAGCCGCAATGGGCCAGCCAGAAAATCGGGCAGCAAACAAGCTATAAGTTGGAGATGAATTACGTCTTGAGCACAAATTGGGCCGTTGGGGGACAGGCGGTGTATGAGGACAAAAAAGGTGATGACACGGAAGAATTTTTGGTCGGAGTAAGATGGTATTTTTAAAAAATAACACCGCTTTTAATTGAATTAAAAGCGGTGTTTTTCAAAAAAAAATTGACGGACTAACAGTCATCTTTGTTGATACTTATGATTACATGCAGGCGTCCCTTATTATCCGTGTAGTGCGTTTTGACGGGGAATCCTTTGTCATCAAAGTTTTGGTGTTTGGCGACGCATTGTCCGTATTGGTCAAACTCAATCATGCTGATTTCGTAGTTGTTTTCAATGAGCTCTACGAAGATGTGGCCGTTATGGTTGGCATAGACGCGATTCAAATTTCCGATATAGCATTTATTTTTTGAAGAAACAAGCGCCTTGCCGTTAATCAGAATGATTCCTTTGGCCGAGGCAGAAAAACAACGCGGCAACACGATATCCTCATTTTGGATGAGGGGTGTTTGAAAAGCGTTTTGTCTATAAACAGTGCGGAGAATAATAACCGCCAGAACGATACAGACTGCAATAATCAGCGATACATTATAAATGTCCATAGGTATAAAGTGTTAGAAAATTAATAATAAATATTTACTGGGCTATTTTTAGGTCGTTTTATTTGAGATGTCAAGTTTTTGGTTGTAATGCGGCTTTATTTTTTTGTTGGCGGTTGATTTTTTGTGATAAGGCGTATATGCTGGGTGCAGTTTTTTTTATCGGAGGAATGAAAAATGTTGAGAGATGATTTACAAAAAGCTTTGAAAGAGTCCATGCTGGCCAAAGATGTTGTAACCACCAGCGCCATTCGCATGATTATTGCCGGACAGAAAGAAAAAGACGTCGAAGCGCGTGGTAAAGGACAGGAAAAAGCTTCGGATGCCGAATTGTTGAGTATGATGCAGGGTATGATCAAGCAGCGGAATGATTCGATTAAGATGTTTATTGAAGGGCATCGTCCGGAATTGGCGGACAAAGAAAAAGCCGAGATTGCGGTGATTGAGCGTTTTTTGCCTAAGCAGATGAGTGAGGCCGAGGCAGAGGCGGCGGTTAGGGCAATTATTGCTGAAATCGGAGCGGCATCAATGAAAGATATGGGCAAAGTGATGGGAGCGCTTAAGGCCAAATATGCCGGACAGATGGATTTCGGCAAGGTTAATGCGTTGGTCAAGGCACAGTTGGCTGGTAATTAGGATTTTTGATGGCGTCGACGGATTTACAACGATTTTGCGATGAGTTGCGAGCGAAGATATCTATTGTCGATATCGTCGGCTCAAAGGTTAAGCTTGTGCGCAAGGGGCGTGAATATACCGCTTGCTGTCCGTTTCATAATGAGAAGACGCCGTCATTTACCGTTAATGAAGCCAAAGGTTTTTATCATTGTTTTGGTTGTGGTGCGCATGGCGATATCATCAAGTTTGAGATGGAGGCTAACGGCCTGAGCTTTATTGACGCGGTGGAAAAGCTGGCGCATAAGGTCGGAATGCAATTGCCGAAACTTAGTTCCGAAAGCAAAGAACAAGCAGAAAAACGTGCCACAGCCTATGACATTATGGAGATGGCCGCGCGCTTTTTTGAAAAGATGCTGCGGCTGCCGGCCGGTCGCGAAGGGCTTGATTATTTGTATTCACGCGGGTTTGACGATAAGATCATCAGCAAGTTTCGCTTGGGCTTTGCTCCAAACAACAACGGGCTTAAGGCGCAGCTTTCGTCGCACGGTATCAGCGATAAGGAAATGGCGGAGCTGGGGCTTTTGACCATACCGGAAAACAATCGCCCGCATGATTTTTTTCGCAACCGTGTCATGATCCCGATTATGGATAAGCGCGGCAAGGTTGTCGCTTTCGGCGGACGGGTGATGGACGGCAGCCAGCCGAAATATTTGAACTCGCCGGAAACGCCGGTGTTTAATAAAAGGCGGATTTTGTATAATCTGAATTATGCCCGCGAATGCGGCTATGATGCCAAGCGGTTGATTATCTGCGAAGGCTATATGGATGTTATTGCAATGGATAAGTATGGCATAGGTTATGCCGTGGCGCCGCTTGGGACAGCTTTGACCGAAGACCAAATTCAAGAAGCTTGGAAAGTGGTTAATGAGCCGATTTGTTGTTTTGACGGTGATGCCGCCGGTATTCGGGCGGCCGTGCGCTCGGTTGATAGAGTGTTGCCGATTTTGAGGCCAGGGTATTCGCTGCAGTATGCTTTTTTGCCGGATAAGCAGGATCCTGATGAGTTTTTGAAGGCCAAAGGGACGGAAGAATTTTTGAAAGTGGTGACGACAACGGTGCCGCTTAAAGACTTGTTGTGGCGTAAAAACTTGGAAGGAAAATTGATTGATACACCGGAACAGAAGGCCCGAATCGAAAAAGATATAAAAGAGGAGGTTGCTAAAATTGCGGATGAGACTGTGCGCGGTTATTATGTTCAGGAGATGAAACGCAAAATCTACAGCGATCTGGTGGAACCAAGCCGGCCGGCCAGAAAGGGGAAGGTTTTTGCACCGCGTTCTTTTTCGTCGGTGCACCGAGCGCGGACAGATTTGGATGATCTTGTGGCAAGATATGTAATCTCGGCATTTGTTTGTTATCCGCAGTTGGCGGAAGAGTATGAGGAAAGATTGTTTAATTTTGCGGTAAAAGACAATCAATTGAAGGAATTGTATGACGCAATAGTGGAGGTTGTTCAGGGAGATTTTGCTCCGGATGATGAGGAAAAACTTGCCGCGGTGCTTGATTCCCGCCCGAATTTGACAGGGTGGCGGCGATTGGTTGATGTGCACATCTTGAAAAAACAATGTCCGGATATTATAAAGATGCGCAAAGATTTGGATGAACGTCTCGTTGAGGTGCAGTTGCGTCAGTTGGAAACGGATATCCGTGAGAGCAAAAGAGTTTTGGAAAACGGAGATTTCAGCAGCGATGATTATAAACGCTATGAGATGCTAAAGAAAGAGAGAGACCTGTTGCTGAAGGAAAATGACGGTTTTTAATGATAGTTGAAATCGGCTGTTTTTTGGGTGCGAATCGAAATATTAATGCTTGACAAAAGGCTTAAAAATTATTAAAAATTGATGTCAGTTTAAGCTTAGATGAAAAATCGATTTTTTGGGAAAATTTATGTCGGACATAGAGAATTCTGATTTGTATGAGGGCGCATCGGCCGATGCGCCGTTAATTGATTCTTTGGGCAGTGCGGTCAAGCGTTTGATTGACAAGGGCAAAAATCGTGGCTTTATTACCGTTGAGGAACTCAACAAAGCGTTGCCTTCGGAGAGGGAAACTTCAGAACACATTGAAGATATTATGACTTCAATCTCGGATATGGGAATCAGCATTATATCCGAGGCTGATGTTGATGGGT
This sequence comes from uncultured Alphaproteobacteria bacterium, assembly GCA_944393715.1. Taxonomy (GTDB): domain Bacteria; phylum Pseudomonadota; class Alphaproteobacteria; order RF32; family CAG-239; genus CAZU01. Next base: position 3,127 of record CALYBB010000027.1, on the reverse strand, counting down.
TTGAAAATGAAAATGCGGATGAAGAGAATTATGATGACGGTGACGATGAAGGTGGTAATTTTGACGAAAAAGAGCTAGGCCGCAGTGATGATCCCGTCAGAATGTATCTGAAAGAGATGGGGTCGGTTGAGCTGTTGTCGCGCGAAGGAGAAATTGCTATTGCTAAGCGTATTGAGGCCGGAAAAACCGTTATGATTGACGGTCTTTGCGAAAGTCCGATGACGATTAAGGCTATTGCCGACTGGCGCGATGAGTTGATAAACGGTTCAATGCAACTCAGGGATATTGTCGATCTGGAAATGATGTACGGCGATGATATGGATGCCATGGCTTTTGATGACGACGATAATGGTAATGCCAATGAAGATTTGGACAAAGTTGCTCAAGAGCTTGATGAGAAGGAAGATCTCGACGATATTGACGAAGATTTGGAAGATGATATTGAATTAGACGGTGCCGTTGACGAAGATGAGGAAGAGGCCGCGGATGAGATAAGCGAAGGCGGAGAGACCGATGTCGAAGGCAGTGAAGATGGTGATATGGATGGAAGCGGTGCTCGGGCGTCGGCCTCTATTGCCGCGATGGAAGAGGCTCTGAAAGAACCCGTATTGGAGATATTAACCAAGATTTCGAGCTATTATGATGATTTGAAAAAAATTCAGAATCAGCGAGTGGCGGCGATTATTGCCGGAAAAAAAATAGCACCTGCGGTTGAAAAAAAGTATGTTAAGGTTAAGAAAGATTTGGTTGAATTGATGAGTTCAATTCATTTGAATGCCGTTCGGGTTGAGCAGTTGGTTGAACAACTAAACAGCCTCAATAAGCGTCTGATGGGATTTGAGGGCAAGTTGTTGCGCTATGCCATGAGCTGCAAGATTAAAAGAGAAGATTTTTTGAAACAGTATCAAAAAGCAGAACTTGATCCTAATTGGCTGGCCGAAGTGGCAAAAATAAAGGACAAACACTGGCAGGAGTTTACGGCTAAATATGGCACGGAAATTACTGAATTGCGCGACAGTGTGGCTAAAATGGCGCAGGAATGCGGTTTGCCGATTACCGAATATCGTCGAATGGTGGATACAATCAAAAAAGGGGAAAGAGAGTCCGAACGCGCCAAAAAAGAGATGATTGAGGCCAATTTGCGGTTGGTGATTTCAATTGCCAAAAAATATACTAACCGCGGGTTGCAGTTTTTGGATTTGATTCAGGAAGGTAATATCGGTCTGATGAAAGCGGTGGATAAATTTGAGTATCGCCGCGGCTATAAGTTTTCGACCTATGCTACTTGGTGGATACGCCAAGCAATTACCCGCTCGATTGCGGATCAGGCGCGGACGATTCGTATTCCGGTGCATATGATTGAAACCATCAACAAGCTGGTGCGAACCTCAAGGCAGATGTTGGCTGAGATGGGACGTGAGCCTGTTCCGGAAGAGCTGGCCAAACGCTTGTCGATGCCGCTTGAGAAAGTGCGTAAGGTTATGAAGATTGCCAAAGAACCGGTTTCGCTGGAAGCACCGGTCGGTGATGAGGAAGATTCGTCGCTGGGTGATTTTATCGCCGATGAGAGTGCTTTGCAGCCTTTGGATTCAGCTATTCATTCTAATCTGAAAGAAACCTGCACGAGAATTTTATCAAGTCTGACGCCGCGTGAGGAGCGTGTTTTGCGTATGAGGTTTGGTATTGGCATGAACACGGATCATACTCTGGAGGAGGTTGGTCAACAGTTTAATGTGACGCGCGAGCGTATCCGGCAGATTGAGGCAAAGGCGCTGCGCAAGCTTAAACATCCGAGCCGGTCGCGTAAGCTTAGAAGCTTTTTGGATCAATAGAAATTAAACAGAAAGGAGAGGTAGAAAACGTTTTTGCCTCTCTTTTAGATATTGTTAATCGCCGCGGTATTGAGCTTGCTTCCAAGCTAAGAGCAGATGCGGTTTATTGGCATAGGGTTCTTTTGATCTTCGCGCGATGAGTTCTTGGCGTTTGGCAGCTATATAGCGGATACGTTTGTTTTCTTCAATTAAAGCGTTCTGACGGGCACTGACCGGCGCATCCAGAGATGGCGCGTGTAAATCAAATAAAACAGCCATATTGCCAAAACTTACTTCAAGGGTGCGGTCTTTTCCGGCATGACGCATTTCATGGAAGGTCTTGATGATGGCAGGATCAAGTCTTTGGCGAATATTTTCCTGATATTGACGCAGCCGCCGATTGGTTACGGTTTCGTATTGCAGATGGATATTGCCGGCACCGCAGTCCGTTAGAATAATGCCGTTGATGATATGGTCAACTTCAGGGTTTGCCAGACGCCGCATTTGCAGCAGGACATCGTGCGTTATACAATTTTCCGGACGAGAAATGTCGGCAGGATAGATGTCTATGAAGGTTTTTTGGGGGTAGAGACGGGGATTTTCAGTGCAGATGACGCGGTATTGTTGTTTCATTTTAAATCCTTTGGTTAGCGGAACTTGTTGACAAAAATTATCACAAAACAGCTGTTTTGTCTATACAATATTTTATTAAGGCGCAAAATTTTCTTGACTAAGGGTGGGTTTTGGCTTATTTTGCAACCAGTCTTGAAAGAAGGGCCCTTAGCTCAGTTGGTTAGAGCAGGCCGCTCATAACGGTCTGGTCGTTGGTTCGAGTCCATCAGGGCCCACCACTTAAAAGCCTCTTCGTAGTGAAGAGGTTTTTTTGTTTTAAATTCTCGGGTGCAATTTTAGCTTAAAATATTGCCTCTATATCCCTTATTTTCCGGCACTTTCCGGCTTTTCATCAATCTCATTTATAGGCGCATTTGTGCGGTGGTCTGGTCGCGTATCTATTTTTTATTTTTACCAATGTCCCAAAAAAGATACCAAAATAGATACTTTTGGTCGGGACAGACCCGACCAAATTCGGCTTAAAACTAAGGCTTTTTATTTCCAACTGTTCGCGTTTCAAAACATCGGTTTTTGTAGCAATAAAAAATTTTTCAAATTATGCCGAACGATTTTCCGATTTTGCGGAGTGTTCCTTAGTGAAACAAAAATTGTAGACAAGGAGAAATAACATGTTTCATAGAGATAAATAGCACTAAGTTATTGCGGAAATCAGAAAAGGTCCGGTTGCCTATCTGCTTAATCTT
>CALYBB010000026.1 GCA_944393715.1 uncultured Alphaproteobacteria bacterium | reverse complement strand
GGATACAAATCGGCAGTTCGGGAAACATCTCAATACCGGCGGCAACCATATGACGAATCATCGGATCGCCGGCAAATTTGCGGGCGCCGGTCGAGGTTTGCAGAATAACCGGCGCGTTAACCTTGCGCGCAGCCTGCAAAACCGCAATAACCTGCTCCATATCGTTGATATTGAAAGCCGGAACGCCGTAGCTGTTTTCGGCCGCGTGATCCAAAATCTGACGCATTGTAACTAAAGGCATGTTTTTCTCCTTACATTAAAAAATTTTTCTTGTGTTAATATATAAAAACCTGCGCGCTTTGCAAGCGCTTTTTATCTACTTCAGCGCGTCTTTAACCGCATCGACGACTTCATCGACCGTGATGCCGAAATACTGATACAAGTCAGCTGCCGGCGCCGAAGCCCCGAATCCGTCCATACCGATGATATCACCGTTCAGACCGACGTATTTTTCCCAGCCGAATTTTGACGCCGCCTCAACCGCAATGCGCGGCGCAGTGCCCAGAATCTGCTCCTGATACGCAATATCCTGCCGGTCAAACAATTCGGCACAGGGCATGGAAACAACAACCGTTTCAATCCCCTCTTCTTTTAAGCGACGGTGCGCCTCAACCGCCAGACCGACCTCGGAACCGGTGGCAATCAGGGTTGCCTTGCGTTTTTTGTCGTCGCCGGCGATGATATAGGCGCCGCGCGCTGACAGATTAAGTTTGATATCATGACGTAGCAACGGCAAAGTCTGACGACTCAAAGCCAAGATACTCGGCATATTGTCCGTTTCCAGCGCCAAGGCCCAAGCCTCGGCGGTTTCAACCACATCACAGGGACGGAAAGTCTGAATCCCCGGCATAGCGCGGAAAGACGCCAGATGTTCAACCGGCTGGTGCGTCGGGCCCTCTTCGCCGACGCCGATTGAATCGTGGGTCATGACATAAATCACATGAAGCCCCATCAGCGCCGCCAGACGCATCGCCGGCCGCAGATAATCCGAAAAGACAAAAAACGTGCCGCCAAAAGGCAACAGACCGCCGTGCAAAGCCATACCGTTCATAATTGTGCCTTTTGCGTGTTCGCGGACACAGTATTCGATATTGTTGCCGTTATAGTCGCCGGCGGTAATCGTCTTGCTGGTTTTGGTCGTTGTCATATTAGGGCCGGACAAATCAGCCGAACCGCCGATGAGCTGCGGGATATGCGGCATTACTGCCTCAAGGCACATTTGTGACGCCTTGCGGCTGGCAACCGAAATCTGCTCTTTAACCGCCCGTTGTTTCAGCGCGTTAAGCTCTTTGTCCCAGCCTTTGGGCAGGCGGCCGGCCAAAATATCTAAAAACTCTTTGCCTTTTGCTTTGGCTCTGGCTTCCCATTCTTTATCCTGTCCGACGCAGCGGCGGCCGGCTTCGCGCCAGTTGCGTAAGATATCTTCCGGCACCTCAAAGGGCTCGGCCGTCCAATCGAGATTTTCGCGCATGGCGGCCAGTTCTTCCGCACCGAGCGGTGAACCGTGGCATTTGGGCGAATCGGATTTTGTCGGAGCACCAAAACCGATGGTGGTTTTGCAGGCAATCATGGTCGGTCGATCTGATTTTTTGGCTTTTTCAATGGCTTTGTCTACCGCGGCAAAATCATGGCCGTCGACTGCGATGACATTCCAGCCGTTGGCCTTAAAACGCGCCGTTTGATCGGTTGATGACGCGATATCAACAAAACCGTCAATCGTTACGTTGTTGTTGTCCCATAAGGCAATCAGCTTGTTTAGGCGCCAGTGTCCGGCTAAAGCAATCGCCTCCTCCGAGACGCCTTCCATCAGGCAGCCATCCCCCATAATAACATAAGTATAATGGTCGCAGACATCCGAGCCGTATTTGGCGGCTATAATCTTTTCGGCCAGCGCCATGCCGACGGCAGATGAGATTCCTTGCCCCAAAGGACCGGTGGTAATATCTATACCGGCAAGGTGGCCGTATTCCGGATGGCCAGCAGTTTTGGCGCCGAGCTGACGAAAATTGCGCAGATCGTCAACCGTTATGTCCTTGTAGCCCAAAAGATAAAACAACGCATATAAAAGACTTGAGGCGTGTCCGGCCGACAAAACAAAACGATCGCGGTCAAACCAACGCGGATTTTGCGGATTGATTTTTAAATGTTTGGCAAACAAAACCGTTGCGACATCGGCAATGCCCAAAGGCATGCCGGGGTGGCCAGATTTGGCTTTTTCGATCATTTCGGCAGCTAAAAAGCGAATCGCATTAGCCATCTGTTTTTCTTTTTGGTGTGATGAAGTAAAAAACATCTGTTTCTCCCCTTAATTTTGACAAGGATTTTTCGGACGGTCTTTTTTTACCACAATCGGGTGTTTGTCTGTTTCGGAATAAATGATTTCTTCGTCGGGGGCTATTTCCATATAAATTGTTTCAACCTCCGGATCATTCTGAGCGGCCAATTCCTCTGCCGACAGATAGCGGTAATCTATATCAAACATTTTATGAGCTTTGGCCTGTTCTGCCTTGTTCATTAAAATTCCCAAAGAAATTGAAAAATTTTGATAGGGTTGATTGGCAATGCGGGTTACCGTTGGCCGTCCTTTGATGATTTCTTCGCGGCTGGAACGAGGAATGTTCAGGGTCTGATTAAAATTGCGAATGCCCAGATAATCTTCGGCATTAATTGATGTTTTGACAAAAAATTCAATATCCAGCGATGTCGTTGCACTGTCCTCAAGCCGGCGCACTTTGAACAACGGCGTTATTCGGGCATAACGGCGGTTGTTGGATGGATGCGTATAGCAATAACTCTCAAAGCCGACCAAATTAACTTGAAATTCATCAAAGCGGCCGTTGTTTTGGTACAGACGCATCGTTTCGCGCGGAATATTAATCGGCGGGCAGGAATTTTTTTCATCTACCGCCGATGAGCAAGCCGAAATACAAACGGCACACAAACAAAGCAAAATTTTTTTCATCAAGCCTTCCTTAAAATTGGCATTTTAAAACTATAAATGACATCTATCTTTTTGTAAAGCAGGCAACCAACTCGCTGTGATCAGAATAAACAAACTGATCCACCATCGTTATTTCTTCAAGCGTATAACCTCCGGATATCAAGGTATTGGCATCATTGACAAAGGTTGTGGGATTGCAGGATACGGCAACGATAACCGGCGGTTTATCTTCGGCTTGTGTCAGTTCGCGGCAAACCGCAGATGCACCGGCGCGCGGCGGATCAAAAACGATGGCAGAATAATTCCGGAGTTCTGCCGCTGTCAGGGGATATTTAAACAGGTTTTGTCGCTTTATTTGAATGTTGGTTATTTGGTTGCGGTTAATCGATTCTTGAAATCCGCACAGCAGCGATGCCGACGAATCTATTGCCGTTATGCCAATATGCTTCAAATCAGCTAAAAGATACGAAAAAGTGCCAACGCCGCAAAACAAATCCGCTATTTGCCCTTTGACATCTTTCATATATTTCATGACAAGTCTGCCTAAAACTTCCTGACCGGCAACAGAGGGTTGCAAAAAACTGCCAGCGGGAATTAAAACATCGTATTGTCCGGCCCTGACAAAAGGCCTGATTTTTTCAATGACTACTTCCGCCGTATCGTTAGTCCGGCGGCGGTGTGATAGGCGAATAACGTTATCTTTTTTCTGACAAAGTTCAGAAATAATCAAACGATGATTTAATTCAAGCGGCGCATCGTATTCAAGAACTATATCCACGCCGTTTGCAGCCTCACAGACAAAAACATCACCGCCACTTATGTTTTGAGATAGGATTTTGCGACCTTTTTTGATACTGTAAGGTTCGCGACACAGAGCTTCCAGCAGCTGACGGATGAACGGCAGCGCCTCGTTCAAAAGCGGGGTTAAAGACAAACAGCTTTGAATATCGGCAATTTGGTGCGAGCCTCTGGCATTGAAACCAAACAGCAGTTTTTGCCGCTGATAAGAAAAATTAAATACAGCACGGCGGCGAGAACCGTCGGCAATAAATTCCGGCTTATTCAGAATATAAGAATTGCTTTGCAAAAATTTGAGAGAGGCTGCGAAATTATTCTGTTTTAACCGACGATATGATAATTCGTCCAAATCCCGATAGCGACAACCGCCACATTTTTCAGCCAGCAGACATGGCATCGCTTTTACTCCCCGCTACCGGCGATATCTTTGGTGTCAACGCCGTCCAGAAGCGAAATCTCTGCCGTATTTTCTTTATCGTAAATCGGATGCAAGTTCTTTTTTTCTTCTTTGATCATTTGTTCGCTTTGACTGATAAAATTTTTAAGATCTTCTTTGGTAAATACCTCAACACGATTACGACCATTTTGTTTGGCTTTGTATAAAGCTTCATCAGCCGTTTTGACCAGTGTATCGACATTGTCCGAAATTTCCGATGATGAAACACCGACGGATACCGTAAAACGCACTTCCTGATTGTTGTCGGAATAGACGATTATTGAGGCAATACTCTGACGCAGTCGGTCGGCAACTTTATAAGCCTGAGCCGAATTTATCTCCGGCAGAAAAACGACAAATTCCTCGCCGCCGTAACGGGCGACAATATCTTTGTCCCGAAGAGCCTTTTCGGCTCTTGCCGCCAGCTCTATTAAAACTTTGTCGCCGGTTTTGTGCCCGTAGGTATCGTTGACTTTTTTAAAGAAATCGGCATCAAGCATTAGAACACTATATGGCAGGCCTCTTGATTTGGCTTTGAGAATCTGTTTTTTGACCTCTTCCTCAAAATAGCGGCGGTTGTATAAAGAAGTCAAAGGATCGCGAATCGCTTGATTTTGAAGCAATGCCTCACGATTTTTGCGCGACGTAATGTCCTGAAAAGCTGAGTAAAGAGCCAAATCGTAATTATAATCTATAATATTGGCTGACGTTAGAAGCCAAAAAGGCGTTTCTGCCGTCGGTGTTTTTATCAAAACTTCAAAATCCTGCACCTCTTTTTGCTCTTCAATTCGTTCCAATAAAAGCCGGCGATTGTCCGAATCGGCAAAAAAGTCTTTCAGATGATAATGTTCCAGCTTTTTGGTATCAATTCCAAAAAGCTTAACCGCGTTATTGTTTGCCAAAATAATGCGATCGTCGCTCAAGCGGGAAATAATAATCGGAAATGGCGATGATTTAATTATTTCTTCAATCCTTTGATTATATTTGGCAATATCCTGTTCGGCTTTTTTGAGTTTGCTTTCAACGGCATTGCTTTTCATCAATAAAAAGCTGATAGCATATAAAATATAGGACATCGGCGTAACATACCACGGCGTGTAAATATTGAAAAATTTAAGCCCGACTATAACCGCAAGCACCACCGTGATGCCAAAAGCCAAAATATAACCGTCGGAATTGGCATCGGAAAAACGCGCGGCCAACCCCACCGCCAAATACAGAAAAGAAACTAACGGAAAAATCAGACGCATCCGATTAACAATGTCTCCGGCCGGAATAATAAGCGTAAACAAAATAACAGCCACACCGCCTATGATGCCCAAAATCCATACCGGCAATAAAGAACCTTTGCCCTCCGAAGAGCCTGAAATAAAACTTGATGCCGCAGAGGACATAAAGATCATCGCAACCAAAAACAGAAGTAATTCAAACATAACATAGGTTTCGATTGCATTTCCTTTATCGAAAGCCTCAACGGCTATTTTTTCGACTCCTGTGCCAAAAAAGTCAAAGACAAATGCAGCCAATAAAAAACTTATCGGCGAAAGCAGCCTTTTTTCTCTAGCGGAAAGAATACCGGAAATAAGCAGACAGCCTAGCGCAAACAGTGTAAATGTCAGACCTCCGGTATGCGCAAAAATTTCAAAATTTCCCATTTCTGCTCCAAAAAAATAATTGCCCATCGTCCTAACCTTATGGGCAATATTCTTAAAATATGATAAAATTTCACAAAAAATTGATGAATATTTAAAATATTTAGGCTAGCATATATATGTTTTTTAAGTCCCGAGGAGCGGAAGGAAAATATGATGCATCATAATGTGCCAACTCATCTGAGCAACAAACTGGAGCTTAACTATAAAAAAAGAGACGCCTTTTTAACAGACAGAGCCAATCTAAAACTGTTGCTGCCCGGAATCGTTTTTGGATTTTTGTTGTTTTTGTTGGGAATTTATGAGTGGAATAATGTTTTTCGGGGAGGGACAGAAATTATTCCGCCTTCAGAGACCGTTACTTATCATTCTGTTTTTGCGGTGTGGTTTTTTGACTTGTGTTTTGCTGTGGTTGGTATTGGCATGGTGGTTACCAATATTTTGCTTTATATCCGCTACAATAAGTACAAATTTATCGGTAAAAAAGTTACTATCATTAAGCGTCCTATTTTGCGTGATAAACTTATTTTGCAGGAAGATTTGAAGAATTATACAGGCGTTCGTTTCAGAGTTGAATTTTTGCAATCTGGATTTTTAACCCAAAATCGCTATATTGTTGAATTATATCATCCAAATCCGGAAAAAATTGTTCCTCTTTACTTGTCAACCTCGGCCAAAGGCGTACGCAAAAAATGGAAAGATTATGCCCGAGCATTCAAACTGCCAGCCATGATTGATACTGACAGCGGCTTGAAAAAAATTGAAATCAAAAATCTTAATAAATCCGTGGCTCAGCTTTATAAAATGGGATTGCTTAAAGATGAATATGATCAATATGATCCCTTGCCGGATACCATCAGCTTTGTGCGCAAAAAAGACAAAATGGTGCTTAAAGTGCGCAAAATCTTGTGGGATGCCTATAACCTTTTGGCATGGCTGGCCATTGCTTTGATTGCAGCTATTGTTTTGATGATTGCCGCGAATCCCGAAGTATTCAAAGAAGTGTTTTCTTCAACAATGTATAGTATGATTATTGCCGGAATTCTGATAATCGTGGTTGCTTTGCAGATTTTGTTCCGCAAAGAAAAACTGGTTATAAAAAAGCATAAAATCGTTAATACACACAAATATATGCTGTTTTCAACCAAACATAATGAGATTATGAAAAAAGACATTGAGGCGATTGAGGTTACCCAAAACCCCTCGACAGGAAGGTGTTTTGTTTCAATTATTTCTGAAGACAATACCATTACTTTCGGCGCCAAAATGAGTATTAAGGATTTGCAATGGATAAAAAGATTTTTAATTCACGAAATCATCCGATAGCAAAAATTTGTTTTGATTAATAGAGATATTTCGGATATAAGTAATTGTTATTTTATTTTTGGAGATATTTATGAAAAATAAATTGCAAGATCAGATTAATAATGATGCCCTGCTGCGCGAGGTAGTCGACGACGTTAAGAATGAACAGTTGCGGCTTTTTTGGAATAAATACGGTTTGTTTGTTATCATCGGCATTGCTGTGGTTTTGACTGCCGCCGTCAGCTTTGAAAGCTTTCGCAGCTGGCAGACACGTAAGGCTCAGGAGTTGTCTGACGCTTATTCCGTTGCCTTATCTTTGCAGACTCAGGGGCGGTTGGATGAAAGCCTTGAAATCTACAAAGCTTTAGCTGAAAAAGCTTCTGGAATTTATGCCGATATTGCCAAAATTCAGATTGCCAATGTTTATATGGAGCAAAAAAGGCTTGATGATGCGGCTGTTGTTTTGCAGACATTAATTGATGATAGATCCGCGCTGCCACAAATCAAAGATATTGCTGCGCTAAAGTTGGCATCGTATAAGCTTGATAATAATGCACCGGCCGAAGAAATTATGGTGCTTTTAAATCCTTTGGTCAAAGATGACGGCGGTTCGGATATTGCCAGAGAATTAATTGCAATGCTTTATGTCAGGGAGAAAAATTTTTCTCAGGCTAGTGCTGAATATGAGAGAATTGCCGCTTCGGAATCTGCCTCGGACAGTTTGAAGGCCAGAGCACTGGATATGATTAATCTTTTGAATGAACTTAACTAATTTGACGGGATAAATGAAATGAAAAAACTTATTTGCGGAGGATTAGCCGTTGCGCTGCTGAGCGGTTGCGGTCTGTTTGCCGATGAGCCTCTTAAAATTGACGGCGAGCGCATCAGCGTTATCCGCGAAAACCGAAATCTGCAGCCGGAATACGCCGCGGGACAAATTAAGATTAAACTACCTCGGGCTGTGGCCAACCAAAACTGGACTCAAACCGGTGCCAATTCAACGCATCTGGCCGGACACATCAGAGCCGGCGGCAATCTTGATGAAATATGGGATATTTCTTTTGGAGAAGGAACATCTAAGCGCAATGTGCTGATTGCAGCGCCTGTTGTGGCTGAAGGATCTGTTTTTACCGTTGATGCGGAAGGATTAATCAGCGCGTTTGACTTGGAAACCGGCGATGAGCTTTGGGAAAGAGACATTGAGCCAGAAAATGAAGAAGCGGAAGATGCTTCTATCAGCGGCGGCGGACTTGCTTTTGATAGCAACAGATTGTTTATAACAACCGGTTTTGGCGAAATAATCGTCCTCAATGCTCAAGACGGCGAGATTTTGTGGCGCCAAAATTTGAAAGCGCCGATACGCATTGCTCCTACGGTTTGTGATGAACTGGTTATTGCGCAAACTTTGGACAACGGTATTTATGCTTTGAAAACGGAAGACGGCAGTCTGTTATGGAAAGATAAAATTGAAACTGAAAACACAACGATGATCGGCGGAGCCGCTCCAGCTTATAGTCCAAAAAAAGATCTGGTCGTTGCCGCTTTTTCTAACGGTCAGCTGCAAGCGTACAAAGCTTCAACCGGAACACCACTGTGGACGGAATGGCTGTTTTCCGGAGATACTACCGAATCGCTTTCGGATATAACTTCCATCAAAGCCAGTCCGGTCATTGACGCCGATATGGTGTTTGCCGTCGGCTATAATGCGCCGCTGGCTGCGATTGATATTCGTACCGGTGTCAAGTTGTGGCAGAAAGAAATTGCTTCTTCATCGCTTCCGTGGGTCGCCGGCAATTTCTTATTTGTACTGACTAATGAGGGGGATTTGGCTGCGCTTAACAAAAAAGACGGCAAAGTTATTTGGTCGACAATTATTCCTTATGCCGGTGGCGAAGAGCAGGTTGGAGTCTTTACCGCAGGCCCAATTTTGGCCAATGATGCATTGTTGGTTGTATCAAGCAACGGCAAGCTGTTTTCGGTTTCGCCTTATAACGGGCGCATTCTTGGCGTTGCCGATATTGCAGAAGGTGTCGAGACAGCACCTATTGTGGTTGACGAGACCCTGCTGTTGATGACTAAAGATGCCGAAATAACCGCCTACAAATAAAGGGCTTTTTCATGGCTTTGAAGATTGCAATCGTCGGAAGACCCAATGTCGGAAAATCGACCTTGTTTAATCGTTTGGCTGGACGAAAAATCGCTATTGTTCATGATCGTCCGGGGGTTACGCGCGACAGGAAGATAGTTGAGGCTAAGCTGCAAGGGTTGCCGTTGGTTATTATTGATACGGCGGGCTATGAATATTCGACGGAAAATAATATCGAAAAGAGAATGTGGAAACAAACACAGAAAGCAATCGCAGATGCCGATGCCGTTATATTTATGTTTGATGCCCGTGCCGGATTGCAGCCTTATGATGCCGAACTGGCTAACTTGGTGCGCCCTGTAGGAAAACCAGTCGTTTTACTGGCTAATAAATGTGAAAGCAAATTGCAGGAAGATAGTGTTCATGAGGCCTATAAACTAGGGCTTGGGCAGCCGATTGCCTTTTCTGCGGAACACGGAATCGGTCTGCTTGATTTATCCGAAGCGCTTAAAGAAATTGCTGCCAAACTCCACAAAAGCGATAAGGTGCCGGAGGCTGTCCAAAGATCTGATGAGCGCCCAATTCAGTTGGCTATTGTCGGCAGGCCGAATGTCGGCAAATCGACTTTGGTTAATGCTCTTTTAAACGATGAGCGGATGTTGACAGGTCCAGAAGCCGGTGTAACGCGCGATGCCGTCAGTAATGAATGGGAATATATGGGGCGGCGAATCATCTTGGTGGATACGGCCGGACTGCGGCGGCATGCCAAAATTGATGACGGCTTAGAAAAAATGTCGGCGGCGGCAACTAAACATGCTGCCTTTATGGCGCAGGTTGTTGTTTTGGTTCTGGATGCCGACGGGATTTTGGATAAACAGGATTTGACCATTGCCCGACAAGTTTTGAATGAGGGCCGTGCACTGGTTATCGCGCTGAATAAATGGGATATTGCAAACCGCAAGGAAGCTTTGGATAAACTTAATTACAAGCTCAGAACTTCTTTGACACAGGCTGAAGGGATCCCTACCGTTACGATTTCTGCCCTCAAGAAAGAAAATTTAGATAAGTTGATGCAAGCGGTATTTAAAATTTACGACCGTTGGAACACAAGAATTCCTACATCGCCGCTGAACCAGTGGTTTTCCGATATTCTGGATAACAATCCACCGCCTTTGGGAAAAAATAAACGACGTATTAAATTACGCTATATTACTCAGGCAAAAACCAGACCACCGGCATTTTATATCTTTTCAAGCAATCCTGAAGGGCTACCGGATTCGTATTTGCGATATTTGATCAATAGTCTGCGCGAGACTTTCGATTTGGGAGGAATTCCGATAAGAGTCACCGTGCGCAAAACCACAAACCCCTATGCCGAAAAAAAATAGTTTTGTTTGTATTTTTTGTTTTGAGAGATTTTGCAAGATGCCGTTGCTTTAAGAAATCTTGATGTTTTTATGCTTTAAGGACAGCCTCTTCCCATGTTTGCAGGCCGATTTCCGCCCAGTCCAGCGGGATTTTATCAACGATGTTGACATCGACGATATAGGCATCTTTGATGTTTTCCAAAACCGTTTCCACCACGACAACCTCTTTGGCTTTGCGCAGTTTATCCCGCACTTGCGGGTTGATGTAATCCAAGATGATTTTTTCACCGGCGGAGCGGATAAAAACCGCATGATCAAAACCATCATAAATAATTTTTGGCATTTGTGGATGATTTGATTTGGCCTTAAGATAAATGTACAACGTTCCCGAAGCATCTTCGGCAATGTAATATTCTTTTTCCGTGGTGTATTCCGACATTATCTCTACCCTCAGCCAGTGCTGCATTAAAACTCTGTATATGCTATACACAAAATATTTAAGTTTTAATTAATTACCATTTGACCGTATGCTCAAGAAAGGCGTCAATAAAATCTGCCCTGCGGTTTTGGTAGTCCAAATAATAAGCATGCTCCCAAACATCCAGACACAACAACGGTTGACCGAGTTCCAAAGATATTGGATTATCGGCATTGACGGTGGCGACGATGTCAATTTTGCCTTCTTTTTGCACGACCCAACACCAGCCGCTACCAAATACGCCTAACGCTTTATCTTTGAATACTTTTTTAAAATTATCGTACGAACCGAATGCTGCCTCAATTTGTTTCATAATTTTGAGCGGCGGCAAAATCGCGCCGCGTTCGGAAAGTGAGTTCCAAAAAAACTGATGGTTCCAAGCCTGACCGGCATTGTTGTAAACAGCCCGATTTTCGGGATGGCGAAAACTGTCTCGGACAACGGCTTCTAACGGCATATCGGCGTAGTTTGTCCCTTTTGTCAGTTCATTAAGTTTATCAATATAGCCTTTGTAATGCCTGCTATAGTGAAATTTTAGCGTTTTTGAAGACATATAAGGATCCAGTGCCGTCAGTTCAAACGGTAGCTGCTTCATCTCAAACATCGGAATCTCCCTTATTGTTTAAGTTTCCTGATGTTTTTTGATATAAGCATTGGTTCCGATTTCATCAAGCATCTTTTGTTCGCGGGCATCAATTTCTTTGCGCCGACGACGCCGGCGGTTGTCGTCAACAATTTCGTAAGTTTTGCGTTCTTTGAATATTTCGGCCATTTCATCGCGCAGTTTCTCAATCCGTGAACGGACGGCCTCCAGCTGTTTTTCCAAAGCTCGGCGGCGTTTTAAGTATAGATCAGTATAGGCGCCGAAATCGCCAATGCCCGGATTTTGCTGTGCGAAAGCTTTTTCCGTCTCATAATCGGTAATCAGCTTTTTGAGTTTGTTTTCAAGATTTTCTTCCTGTGTAAGCTCTGCCGCCAAACGGCGCTGCAGCTCGTCGAGCTCAAACTTTTTGATACGTCCGAGGGTTTGAAGAGAGTTGCGCATTTACGTTCTCCGCCTAGTTTTCCGAGACGTAAGGCGTGGCTAAAATAGCACCCAAAAGCTCATAGCATTGTTCAAGGGTAAATTTTTCCTGCTTGCCCTGTGCCAAAAACTCTTCCAGCATCGGATAATAAAATATCGCCTCGTCAACTTCACGGTTTGAACCTTTTTTATAGGCGCCCAAACGGATAAGCTCGGCCATATCCTCATATGAAGCAATATATTTGCGGGCTTGGGCAACCATGGCTGCTTCTTCGGGCGTATCGCAATCGGGCATGGTTCGGGAGATGGAACGCAGAATATTAATGGCCGGATAACGGTTGCGCTCGGCAATTGCGCGATCCAGCACGATATGCCCATCCAAAATTGAGCGCACGGCATCAGCCACCGGCTCATTGTGATCGTCGCCGTCAACCAAAACGGTAAAAAGCCCCGTAATGCTGCCAGTTCCGGCACCAGGACCGGCGCGCTCCAGCAGGCGCGGCAGTTCGGAAAACACGCTCGGTGTGTAGCCCTTTGATGCCGGAGGCTCGCCGACGGAGAGAGAAATCTCGCGCTGTGCCATGGCAAAACGTGTTATCGAATCCATCATGCAAAGCACATCTTTGTTTTCATCCCTGAAATATTCGGCCACTGCCATCGTTACATATGCCGCCTGACGGCGTAAAAGAGGACTTTCGTCCGAAGTTGCCAATACCAAAACAGATTTTTGCAGGCCTTCCTCTCCCAAGACGTCTTCGACAAATTCTTTAGCTTCGCGGCCGCGTTCACCAATCAGTCCGATGACTGAAATATCGGAATTGGTGTGGCGGGCCATCATGGACATCAGGGTTGATTTGCCGACGCCGGAACCGGCAAAAATGCCCATTCGCTGCCCTTTGCATATTGTCAGAAAGGCATTGACAGCCTTAATACCCAAATCAACCTTTCCTTTGACCCGATCGCGAAACTGCGCCGGCGGCGGCGATGATTTGATAAAATATGGTTTAGCACCTTTAATTAACGGCCCTTTGCCGTCAATAGCTTCACCAAAGGCGTTGACGATCCGCCCCAACCATGACGGATGCGGATAGATGACCGGTTTGGCGTCCAAGACTTCAACCAGACAATTGATGCCAATTCCCTCAAGCGAATCATACGGCATCAGCAGCATTTTGTCGTCTTTAAAACTGACAATCTCGCAGGCGACCTTTTTTCCACGGTTGTTAATGACATTGCAGCGATCACCGATTGCCAGCGGGCTCAAGATGCCGCTGACTTCAATAAACAAGCCTTGCACGCCGCTGACACGACCATAATAAGCTGCCGTGTCCAACTTTGATAATGACTGCAAAACATTATCGGTTAACTCGCCCAAAACGCCCGCCTTTCTGTTAAAATCAATTTATAATATATACAAAATATTTTGTTCTTTACCATAAATATCAAGGTTATCAACATCGGAATATCTTAATGCAAAAAATTGTTAATAATTATTAACAGAGCTAAACAATTATATTTTATCGCTATATAGTTATGGTATAGGTTTGATAAATATTTGGAAAGGAAATTGTGAGATGCGCGTTTTATTGGTAGAAGATGATTTTTCCGTCTCGCAAAGCATCGAAACCATGCTCAAGAAAGAGGGCATGATTGTCGATACCACAGATTTGGGCGAGGATGGACTGGAAATCGGCAAACTGTATGATTATGACATTATCATTCTTGATTTGATGCTTCCGGATATGAACGGTTATGAAGTTCTGCGTAATCTGCGTGCCTCGAAGGTCAACACGCCGGTTCTGATTTTGTCAGGTTTAAGCGAGCCGGACAAAAAAGTTAAGGGATTGGGTTATGGCGCCGATGATTATTTGACCAAGCCGTTTGACAAGAACGAGCTTTTGGCCAGAATTCATGCTGTGGTGCGCCGCTCAAAAGGGCACTCCGAGTCGATTATTAACACTGGTGACGTTGAGGTTAATTTGGATACTCAGACGGTTACCGTTTGCGGCAAGCCGCTGCATCTGACCGGCAAAGAATACGGCATTATGGAATTGTTGTCGTTGCGCAAAGGGTCAACCCTCAACAAAGACCAGTTCTTAAACCATCTGTATGGCGGTATTGATGAGCCGGAACTGAAAATTATCGACGTGTTTATTTGCAAATTGCGCAAAAAGCTTGAAAAAGCTTCCGGCGGCAAAAATTATATTGAAACCGTCTGGGGCAGAGGTTATGTCCTGCGCGATCCGGATGAACCTAAGAAATCGTAGTGAAAAAGGCGCTTTTTGAGCGCCTTTTTTTATTAGAACAAGCTCAAGACGCTTTGTGTTGATTGGCGGCTAAAGAAAGTGCGTTAGTTGCTCGTTGTTGACTAGTTTGAAGTGAGAGATAATGAGCTTTAGTTTTAAGGCGCTTTCTTTTAACAAATTAATCCCTTGATAGCCACAGTTATTAATCAACTTGTCATATTCTTTCAAAACCGTATTAAATTGGTTTTGGTAGGCATCAACACTTTTCTTGACGGCAGTTTCTTTATCGGCGTTGCTAATTTTACTTGGTAAGCTCCAAGCAGATGTCTCGGCAATACCGGCTATTTTTGTTTTAATATTGTCGGCAGTTATTGTATATGCTCAAAATTTTTCCACGGACGTAAACGAGGAATAAAACGCGGTACATTTTGTTTATACGCCAAATATTCTTTGCCAAACCTTTTTAATAATCCTTTTTCTTCAAAAAATGGAAAATAAAGCATGTTGATGCCTACAAAAATTAATAAATACCAAAATAACGCCATACTTTGAAATAACACAGCTTCCCCTGATAAAACAAAAAAAACTCCTGTCAGCATTGGATTTCTGACATAGGCGTAAGGACCACTGGTGACCAATTTCTGCGTAGGATTCCACGGCGCTAACGATCCTTTGCCAATATAGAAAAGCAAAAAAATCGTCCAGCTCATTAAAATAAATCCCAAAACAAATAAGAATATTGCAACCATCAATAAAATTATTTGTTGTGTTCCCACTAATTTAAAATCGCAAAAATATAAAATAATTACAGGGATCGTAATTAAGACATTAAACGGCAATATTAATATGGCTTTTAACACCCTAAATCTCCATTAACGGCGAATTTCAAAACCTTCAAAGTTAGTTTTGAGGTAGTCGAGCAATTCTTTGTCGGCAAAGGGCTTTTCGCAATCATCGTCCGTGGTGGCCTTATCCGTTTCAATCGGACGGTATTTTTGTAAAAAGTATTTTTTTATCCCTTTGTTTTTTAGCTCTTCAGCTATCTGCCATAAATCCGCCGTGCTGATAAACCGCGGATCACAGGTGGTGCGGCATTCAAAATCAACGCCTGATTTGATCAGCATATCTAGACTTTTTAACACTCTGTCCAGTTGATCTACCCCGACAATCTCTTTATAGCGCGCGGCATCAAACGGTGCTTTGATATCCAGACCGACCCAATCAACCAACGGCAAAATTTTTGCTAAATGTTCCGGCCGATAGCCGCCGGTGTGCAGCCCTATTTTATAGCCTAAAGCTTTAACTTCGCGTATTGCGTCACCCAAGCTGTCCTGAACTAACGGTTCGCCGCCGGAAAAAGTTACCGCATCCAGCTTGCCGATCCGCGTCTTTAAGAAATCTATAAATTTTTTCCATGAAAAATCCGTTTCTTTAACAATCTGACGGATTGAGGCATTATGACAAAACGGACAACGCCACGGGCAGCCCTGCATAAAGACAACAGCCGACAATACCCCCGGAAAATCAACGGCGCTGAATTTCTCAACGCCGCCGACAACAATTTCAGACATCTGATTTCTTTTATAATTACTCTGCTGCTACATCCATTGCATCGCATTCACAATGGCAGGCACAGCCGTCAACCGCCTTAAGTTCAGAAAAACATACGCGAGAGCGGTATTCTGATTTTTTGCCTACGTTAAATTCGGAGTACGGACGCAGATAGCCCATAACGCGGGTCCATACTTCGCAAGGCTGTCTTTCTTCATCTGCAAGTTTGATATCTTCAAAATTAACAGTGTTCATTATTTTTCTCCATCTTTCTATTATAGTGTGAATTTTAATCTTAAGCAACGTCTTTTCTTGACGCCGCGGCTCTCTTGGCTGCCTTCAACTCCTCATCGCAGATCGGGCAGTACTTATGTTCTCCTGAAATATATCCATGCTTAGGACAAATGGAAAAAGTAGGAGTAATGGTAATGTACGGTAAACGGTAGTTTGTCAAAACACGTTTGACAATGTCTCGGCAAACTTTGGCTGAGGAAATACGCTGCCCCATATACAGGTGCAAAACCGTGCCTCCCGTATATTTGGTTTGCAGAGTCGACTGCAAATCCAAAGCCTCAAACGGATCGTCCGTATAGCCAACCGGCAGTTGGGACGAATTGGTATAAAAAGGGTTTTCTTTCGGGCCGTCCTGAATGATGTCTACAAAGCGTTTTTTATCCTCACGGGCAAAACGCGTCGTCGCCCCTTCGGCCGGTGTTGCTTCCAAATTATACATATGACCGGTTTCTTCTTGGATCTTAACCAAGCGGTCACGGATGTAATCCAGGAATTTGATGGCAAAATCCTGTCCCCACTGGTCGGCAATGTTGTGCTCGTCGTTGGTGTAGTTGCGGATCATTTCATTAATGCCGTTGACACCGATCGTCGAAAAGTGGTTGCGCAGTGTTCCGAGATAGCGCTTGGTATAAGGGAATAATCCACCATCAATCAATCGCTGAATTAATTTACGTTTAATTTCAAGCGATGTTTTGGCCAAATCCATAAGCTCATCCAAACGAGCGTATAAACCGGCCTCATTACCTTTGTAAACATAGCCCAGACGCGCGCAGTTTATGGTGACAACACCGATAGATCCTGTCTGTTCGGCCGAACCAAACAAGCCGTTGCCGCGCGCCAAAAGCTCACGCAAGTCGAGCTGCAGACGACAACACATTGAGCGGATTTGCCCCGGCTTTAAGACCGAATTGATAAAGTTTTGAAAATAAGGCAGACCGTATTTGGCCGTCATTTCAAACAAAAGTTCAGTGTTTTCGTCTTCCCACGGAAAATCCGGCGTCATATTATAAGTCGGAATCGGGAAAGTAAACGGCCGGCCTTTGGTGTCGCCTTTCATCATGACTTCCATGTAAGCTTTGTTGATCATGTGCATTTCTTCCTGCAGGTCACCATAGGTAAAATCTTGTTCCTCACCGGCAATGATCGGATGCGTGCTGCGCAAATCTTCAG
Organism: uncultured Alphaproteobacteria bacterium; assembly: GCA_944393715.1. Lineage (GTDB taxonomy): Bacteria > Pseudomonadota > Alphaproteobacteria > RF32 > CAG-239 > CAZU01. The sequence goes on along the minus strand of CALYBB010000026.1, from coordinate 11,144 downwards.
GGCATACCCAGTCAAAAGTGAAGTTAGTGAAAGGCGTCTGAGAGCCCCAGCGAGACGGAACATTCAGGTTGTAAACCAGCTCCTGCATGCTTTGATAAACCTGCTTGTAAGTCAGTTTGTCTTTGCGGACATAAGGCGCTAAGTAAGTATCGACCGAAGAAAAAGCCTGCGCTCCGGCCCATTCGTTTTGCAACGTGCCCATAAAGTTGACCATCTGACCGACGGCTGCCGACAAATGTTTGGCCGGACCAGCCTCGGCTTTTCCAGGGACGCCGTTAAATCCTTCATGCAAAAGATTTTTTAGAGACCAGCCGGCACAATAAGCGGCCAGCATACTCAAATCATGAATATGCATATCGCCGTTGCGGTGCGCTTCGCCGATGGCTGCCGGATAGACATGACTCAGCCAGTAGTTAGCCGTAACTTTGCCGGCAACGTTCAAAATCAGGCCGCCGTTAGAATAGCCCTGATTGGCATTTTCGTTGATGCGCCAATCCAGTCTTTCCAGATATTCATTGATTGAGCTTTCAACATCAACCATAACTTTATGGTCATGACGAGCCCGATTGCGCTGATCACGGTATAAGATATAGGCTTTGGCCGTGGCAAAATAGTTGGCTGAAATCAGCACCTGCTCCACAATATCCTGAATCTGCTCAATTTCCGGCAGAGACTCGGAGAACTTGTGTTTTAATACTTTTAAAACCTGCGCCGTCAACAACCGGCTCTCGTCTTCACCGAATTCTTTGGTGGTGGCACCAGCTTTGTTAATGGCGTTATAAATCTTCTCGCTGTCAAACGGCGCTAAAGTTCCATCGCGTTTAACAACTTTTTCAATCCCAACTTTCTTGCCGGTATTTGAAGTTCTTTTGTTCTCTGCTTCTGACATATCCTATTTTACTTCCTTAATTTTGTGGTTAGACTCGTTTATGCCAAATCTGACATTAAACATACAATATATAGACTTAACAAAAAGTAAATATACTACATATAGTATGCACAACTTTTTATGACACTGAACAATAATTCTTTTTTTTGTTTGTGTTCATTGTAACTTTTAGCTCTGTCTACTCAATATCAAATTGGTTAACAAAAAGGAGATTCCGCACTATCTATTTAAAAAACGGTCATAAAAATTTTTTTGTCTTGAGGATAAAATTCTTAATAAAAAAATTATTTGGCAATCTGTCTAAAAATTTAGGTAATTTAAGCAAGAAATTAACCAATTTCGGCGATTTTGCGAGTCGATCAAAAGATGACGGATTCGACTCGGAAAATACCTTAAGGAATGTTTTTTAATGTCATTCTGAGCTGGAGTGAAGTATCTCCTCCTTACCGTCATGTTGAGCGTAAGTGAAACATCTCATTAAGTATAGATTCTTCGTTGTTACACTCCTCAGAATGACAGGAAAATTTAAAATGTCATTCCTCCGAGGCTTTTAGCCGAAGATCAGGAATCTTCCGCTTTTTTAAACAGTAGAAGATGCCTTAGCCTTGCCAAGAATGCTTGGCAAGGCGGCATGACATTGTTTGTTGCTTGGCTAAAGGCGAGGGACAAGTTTTAAATGGGAGGAATGCCTCCCTAAGAGGCGGCTTTTTTGTTAATTTGGTTGTTTGACAACGTCTTCGCCCAAAACATCTTCTACAATATATTCGTCCGTGCATTGGCGACCGACGCAACGTTTTAGCACCGTGGCGGTACGTCCCTCGGTCAAGCCACGCAGTTTGACTGAGGGAACGTAAACATCTTTTATTTCTATTTTGAAAGTAACATAGGCCGTTGTTCCTTCTTCGTCCGTCAGATAGGCTTTTAAGGTATAAGAGCCGACGTTTCCGGGCATAGCCATACCTACAAAAGCGCGTTTCTCTTCATCAAACATAACCCAATCCGGCAATGGCGAATCGTCTACCAAGCCCGCCTTGATAACGACCTTGCCTTTGAAGTCCATTTTATCCATAATCTCGTCGGGAATCCTGACCTCAAATTTTTGCCCGCTTTCCAGCGTCAAATCCGGCATTAATCTTGATGATGACAGATTAACCGGCGGACGCTTGGCCGGAACATCTAAAAGATATGGCCGGTTATCCGGCAAAAATTCGCCTTTGCGCCATTTTTCAAGCACACCGCGCAAATAGACGGCTATTTTTGAGGGCTTTTCGTTCAACATGTAATAAGGAATCGCATCCATGCCCAAAGTGGCATATAAATTGCCCAAAGCATCCTGCAAATCAACATAGGCCAAAAGCGCCTTGCCTTCGTCTTCTATGGCACGGGCGGATTCAAGCTGCGATGATGCGGCGCGGGCGCCCTCGGCGATTGTGGTATCTTCGGCAATGTCCTCCGAGGCATTGGCCAGCTCTTGTGCTATGCGATAATCCTCAATGGCCGACATATAGCGTGCCCAAGCGACATAAACCTGTGTCAAAATCAGTGTTGTCATGCGTTGGCGGCGCAGCGCTTCGGCCTCAAAATATTTGGGATCTTTGACGTTTTCAAAGACCTCAAGACCTACTTCTTTGGCCTTGCGCGACCATACACGATTATAATAAGCGGGATCATTTTTGTATTTAGTATTGCCGGGGTCAGAAAAGACCTTGAACGACGCAATCATTTCGTCGACATTGGTTACCAGATCGCGAGCCCTGAGCTCCGGACGATTGGTCAAAGCCAGCCACTCCATTTCGCTTAAGGAGCTTTTGATCTCCGGAAGGTCAAAATTGCCATACTCGCGGCCGACCAATTTAAACTCTGTCGACGGGTGAAAGCCCATCAAAGAAGCCAGACGAACTTCCGCCGTTTCGAGATCCCTTTTCAGGGCTGACAACTCTTTGACGGATTCCATATATTCGCGTTTGCGCTCCAGCTCTGCAACGCTGAGGCTTTTTCCCTCTTTGGCCAGATCTGTCGAGCGGGCGTTGAGCTCGTCGACGTCCAGTGTCATGTATTCCACCATATCGTCAATCAGCGGCAAAAGCCTTTGCGCCGCGAGAGCCTTCCAGTATAAGACGCGCGTTTCCTGCAGGAGGTTATGAATAACTTTGCGGCTTTGTTCGTAGGCGACACTGCTTTGGTACCAATCGTCTTTGCTCTGATAATAAACCGTGCTGATATCCAAGATATTCCACGCCAGTTTCAATTCAGAATCCATGGCGTTTGAATTGCTGGTGTTGACATAGCCGGCCGAAGAAAAAATTTCCGGCAGACGGTTTTCGGGATTCATGCCGAGTTCGACCATGCTTTGCTGATAGCTTACCAAACGGCGGGTATAGTTATACTTTAAGGCCAGTGCAAAAGCCATGTACATATCAATCGGCTTTTCGATCCGACGCGGCAAATTGGCGTACATGGACTGCATGTCCGTATCGACGCGAATCGCCCTGTCCCAATCCGTGTATGCTGCCGGTGCCGGAACACCGCGCTCAACGATTGCGTTTTCCGTCTCTTGTGAGCAGGCAGTTGTCAGCAAAACAAACACGCTAACCAAAGCAACTATTTTTTTCATTGTCATATCCCGTAAAAAAAACTTCCTGTCATTAAGTTATATCAATATTTTGCATATTAACAGTATTTATTTGCTTTTATTCAACTTTGTTGTATAAAATTAATAAAAAAGATATTTTTATTTGTTAGAATGACCTGAAAGAAAACCTGAAACAGCCAAAATCCGATGCTTGATTTATTAAATACCGTATTTAAATACAAAGAAAAAAGGAGCCCTGACAAGCTCGGATTATATCCGGAAGCCATTCATACCCGTGCTATGCCGGAACGCCGCTATTTGTGGAGTTCGCGGCTTTTGGTTATTTTTGCAGCGTTAAGCATTTGCCTCAACATTATGTTGGTTTCGGGCATTTATATTATGCTGCCGCAGCGCAGTTCTTCGCCGCTGTTGTTTAGACATGATAGAACTTTTAGCCAGTTCAGCCTGCTTGAAAGACAGGAGCGTCCCGTGGCGGCAATTGACCTTTTGACTGAGGCTTTTATTGAAGAATTTATTTTGCTTCGACAGGTTATTACCTCTGATTATGACGAACTTTTGACGCGCTGGGGCGTCGGATCCCGACTGTATTGGACATCGTCGCCGCAGGTCTATCAGAACTTTGTTTCCAATGACCTTAACAATAATATTAACCAGTTTAAGATGCGCGGTTTGGTGCGGTTGGCCGAGGTTGAGTGGATAAGGCCGATGTCGCGTGGTTTTTGGCAGGTACAGTTTATTACCATGGACTATTATCCTGAAGAAACTGTGCCGATCGTTAATGTCTGGCGCGCCTATATTCGCGCACTTATGGCGCCCATTCCTTACGAAAACCGTTCTCTGCGCGAACAAAATCCTTTTGGCTTTTTGGTTACAAACTTTTCTATGTCGTATGTCGGAACTCCTGATGATCCGGAAAGCTACCTTAATACGGCGCAAGATGTGCGTTTTGAGCAATATGCTTATTAAAAAGGGGTTGTGATGAGTTGGGCAGCCTTATTCCATTATCGCGACAAAAAAAGTCCGGATAAACTCGGGCGCTACCCCATTGACTTTCATATTCCGGCTTTTCCCGAAAGACGCTATTTGTGGACATCGCGGCTGCTGGCTATTTTTGCCGTTTTGAGTTTTTGTTTTAACATTATGTTGACGATGATTCTTTTTCTGCTGCTTCCGCAAAAAGACGCCAAACCTTCCTTTTATGCCGCCGATCAAACTTTTTACCGCCTCGAGAAAATTCCGCCTTTGCATGATAATGTCTCTTATCGGAAATTGCTAACAGAGAAATATATTACTGATTATATTAAAATGCGTCACGCTATTCCGACCTCAACGGCTGATTTGTTTTACCGATGGGATACAGATTCCCTTTTTTATTGGTATTCGGGATTAAAAAACTATTATAACTTTGTTAATAATCTTGATCAACAGCAACTCAAGCTCTTTATTGCCCTGCGGATGAAACGCGAAGTCGAAATCGACGATATTCAAAACCTTGGCGGAAATTTGTGGATGGTTCAATTTACGACCAAGACGACAACCAAAAATATGCCGAATCCGGATGTTATTGTTTGGCGGGCTTATATGCGGATCAATTATCTTGAATTTGACCGCTATGAGGACATAGAAAAAGACGACCGAGATAAACTTAATTACACGTCAAATCCTTTTGGATTTAAAGTTATGTCGTATTCCGTAGCATATGCAGGTAAACCGGAAAAAGCCGACGATTATTTGAGCGTTGCCAAAAAGGTTTTTGAAAATTTGGAAGATGTTGTCAAATAATCTATTTCCACATAGCCGCAATCGTTTGCATGGCCGGAATCTTGTAATTTTCACCTGTTACCGACGCGAAGTCTTTTTCCAAATCGAGCGCCCATATCAAAGCCTGGTGATTTACCGCGCTGCGGCTTAAAACAAGATTGTCGCGATTTTCAAGGAGATAATCACGAAAACGTGCCGTATCTTGAATATAGTGCTTTATCAGCCCCAAGCGGCGGCCATAAATATTTAATGCTGTCGCAATTCCCCACAGAGAAGCTATTAAAAATAACGCCGCAACAAAATGCACCACCGCTGAAAAAACAATAAAGCACAAAATTATTATATCAATCGCAAATAACCGAGAGATAAATTTGAGCCATTTCCGATGCGCACCATTCCACAGCATAATTGCGGCCATACAGATCAGAGAAGTTATGCTCAAAACACCAAAAACATACCCTGAATCAATTTTCAAAAAAGCGATAAATGCCTCTGTTAAGCCGACGATGGCGAGGCCTGACAGCAAATATCCCATGTTCAACTTAAGGCGGAAAAACCATAACCAGCGTCTGATCCCTTGCTCCAAATCATTGGCAAAACGACGGAAAGGAAGCCTGTTTTGGTTGTTGACATTAAAGACAGTTTCATGCACCGGAAAAAGGCGTTTCAATGCTTTTTGCTGCCATTTGGCCAAATTTTTCAGATTGTCCGTGCGTTTAATTAACAGCACCGTGTTGTCGGATTGCTGAATATCTATTATATTTTTTCTGTATAATTCCAACAAAAACCCACACACGGACTTTATATCAAAGAGATCAAACATTAACAGGCGTGAAACCATAGCCGTTTTGTTTAATTTGAGTTTGAGCTGCCCTTTGTCTTTGGTTATATAGCGCCACGACAAACCAAAAGAAAAGATAATTATAATTAGGCAAAGCAAAGATAAATAGACATCGCCATTATTGTAAAATGAGCGAATAACCCGCTGCCAGACTGTTGGAGCGTTTAGAGCTTCTTTATCTATATTGGCTATCAGGTGCATACCCTCACCAATAAATAACGGACGGTTGGCTATATAAGCCGTAGCCGTGGCCCCGTTTGGCCTTATTGTCACAGAACTATTATCCAGCCTAGAAGGAAAACCGAGTAAAATGTCCTGAGACAAGATTGCATCCGGCTGCGGCAAATTCAAACTGGCACCCAGACGATCAATGACAAGATTCCAGCCGTTGCCGCCGACATCCCAGTACAACTGATAATAATTTCTGTAATTCCACAAAAGATTATCGACGACATATTCAAATTTGTATGTATAGATACCCGGCGGCAGACTGTAGTCGTCTTTCGGAACCAGCAAAATGTTGCGTCCGTTTGATGTCAGACGATAGTCAACCGGCATATCGTTGACCCGAACGCCGACAACGGAATAGTCCAAACGCTGTCTAAGTCCCTCTGAATTGTATACATACTGCGGCAGAATTTTGGTCAATCCGCCAGAAAGTTTTTCACCGTTGGCCACTACGACCACCGTTTCTTCAAACTTGACCAAGCCGCTTGGTAAAACTTCAATTGAATTCATCAGATATGGGATATGTTCCATTGCCGGAACGGATGTCGGAATATTGTCCGGCGGCAAATAAGCCGTTACCAGCGGCAAGTCTGATGCTTCGGACCAATTTTGTTGCTGGGTCTCAAGATTAGGCGGCGTTGCCGATGCGATGTCGTCACGGATGGTTTCTGTCGGCTGAGATACTTTGTTTAGAGCCTGCTCATATATTTGTTGAAAAAAGCTTTTTTGCTCTTCTGCTTTAGCCTGCTGACTTACAAGACTCGGCGAATATCCTATATTGTTATTAATATCCTCCGGATGAGCCGGAATCGCCCGCTTAAGGCTGTCGCTGATAAATTCGCCAAATTCTTCTATCCCTACCTGATGGACAATTGGAGCCGACGCTTCCGAATTCTTTTGCGGCTGCAAATTTTCATAGCCGCTTACGGGGGTTACCTTCGCTAATGCTTGAGTCATCAACAACTGGATGAAACAAATTGCAAAAAAAAGTTTCTTCATAACTTGACACCTGATATTAACTGATTCATCATTGCGCTATATTATATAATAAAGTTGTTAAAAAGTTATAAAAGGAGATTATATTAATGAGCAACGAAAAAGTCGGCGCTATTATTTTGGGAGCAGGCAAAGGGACACGGATGAAATCGAGTTTGCCTAAAGTTTTGATGCCGGTAGGCGGGAAACCAATGATTCGCCATATTATTGAGACGCTGGAAGATTTGGGGGTTGAAAAAATTGTGACGATTATTGCTCCGGACGGTGATGCCGTTAAAAGAGAGGTTGCGCCCTATCCGACTTGCGTACAGGAAAAACAACTTGGAACAGGGCATGCTGTTTTGGCCGCTCGATCAGAATTTAGAGGATTTAAGGGGGATGTCTTAGTCATTTTCGGTGATCAACCTTTGTATACCAAAGAGAGTATGCGCAAACTCCTGCGGCGACGCGGACAAGGATATTCGGTGGTGTGCATGGGGTTCAGACCAAAAGATCCTGCCAGATACGGACGTTTGGTTATGGACGGCGAAAATTTAAAAAGGATTGTCGAGTTTAAAGATGCTACCGATGATGAAAAGGCCATTACTTTCTGTAATTCCGGTATTATGTGTTTTGACGGAGAAAAACTTTTTGAAATTTTGGGCGCCATCAGCAATGAAAACGCTGCTCATGAGTACTATCTTACCGACGCGGTTGAAATTGCCTTGCGAATGGGGCTGAAATGCTCGGCTGTCGAATGTCCGATTGAAGAAGCCTCTGCCGCCAATACTCTTGAAGAACTGGCTTTATTGGAAGAGCTTCTAAAAAAGAGAAAACAAAAAGCATAATGATCAAGTTTAAGAGAGACTGGTTTTACGTTGTTGCCGGCTTGGTTGCAGTTTTTTTTGTTTTGTTGTTTTTATTACTTTTGATTGCACCAAAACAAGATGCTAGGAACCGTGGCTTTGCGGCCTGCTCGCAACAACTTTTGCAAAGGCTTGAGCAATGCGAGCATCGGTTGTGGTGCAGCGGGAGAGTTATTGTTGCTACCAGCCGATGCGATATTGCCGTAGTGTGGCAGGGATTTTTTGACTGGATTGACGGCAAACAGCCTTATCCTTGGAGTAACTATATCTATGAACCGGAAATTGTCTCTTTGGTTGATGAAGATGCTCGCCGAGAGTATTTGAAACAATATCCCGATACCAAACAGGAAATGGAAAAATTGCATATTTTGAGAAAGGAATTGGAAAATGAACAAAACACCCAACAAAATATCCAAGACCTCTGGCCGGAAGAATGATCTTCCAGGGTGGAATTTATCCGACCTTTATCAGGGGATTGATGACAAGCAAATTGATAAAGATCTTGAAACTTACCGCAAAACAGCCATGCAATTTGCCAAAAAGTATAAGGGAAAAGTGGCTGAATTGGATGCCGCCGGTTTCTTAAAAATGGCACGGGAATGTGAAAAACGTTCGGTTTTGGGAAGTAAGCTCGGTATATTTTCTTATCTGACAATGGTTACGCAGATGAAAAATGCGGCGGCGATGACCTTTTACCAAAATATTTCCGAAAAGCTTAATGATTACAGCAAGCCTACAATCTTCTTATCGCTGGAGCTTAACCGCTTGCCGGAAACAAAAATCAAGGAATGGCTGAAAGATAAAAAAGCGGCTTACTATAAGCCGTGGTTGATGCGTGTGCGGTTATTCAAAGATTATGAGCTCTCGGAAGAAGTTGAGGAAATACTGCACGAAAAATCCGTTACCTCCGGCGAAGGATGGGAGCGGTTGTATGAAGAAACATCGGCCCGCTTGAAATACACGGTTGACGGCAAAGAATACAATGATGCCGAAATTGCCAAGCTGACTTTAGAAAAGTCGGCCAAAACACGCGCCAAAGCCGGTCGCGAAATAGCCCGTGTCTGCACCGAGAATGCACCGCTATTTACGCTTAACTATAATATGGTGGTTAAAGACAAAGCCATTGAAGACATAAAACGCGGTTTTAAAACACCGGTGGCGTCACAAAATCTGGCTAATCGGGTAGACGACAAAGCGGTTACGGCGCTGGCGGATACCGTGCGCGCCAATTATGCCGATCTGGCGCATCGGTTTTATAAGCTCAAAGCCAAATGGCTCAAAGTTAAAAAACTGGAATATTGGGACCGCAATGCCCCGCTTCCCTTTGAATCCGACCGCCAATATAGCTGGGATGAAGCGGTTGAAATTGTTTTGACTGCGTATAAAACTTTTTCGCCGAAACTTTATGACCTTGCTAAAGACTTTTTTGACAAAGAGCATTCGTGGATTGATGTTCCACCGCGCGATGGCAAACGCAGCGGCGCCTTTGCAATGCCTCTGCCGGAAAAATACCACCCGTATTTGTTCCTGAACTTTACCGGCAAGCAAAATGACGTGCTGACGCTGGCGCACGAACTCGGACACGGCTGCCATATGCGCCTGAGCTCCAAACAAGGCGACCTGAATGACGCCACGCCGCTGACTTTGGCCGAAGTGGCATCAGTGTTTGCCGAAATGCTGACATTTCAATTATTATTGAAAAACGCTAAAAACGACAAAGAGCGTCTGTGCTTGATTGCCGGCAAAGTTAATGATATGATTAACACTTCCATCCGGCAAATTGCTTTTCATTTCTTTGAAACGCGCGTTCATGACGAACGGCGTCAAGGTGAGGTTTCACAACAGCGGCTGGCACAAATCTGGCGCGAAGAAATGAGCGCCTCGCTCGGTAAATACGTTAATATCGACCAAGTTACCGAAAATAACTGGGTACAGGTCGGGCATTTCTTCTGGAAGCCGTTTTATGTCTATGCTTATTCGTTTGCCGATTGTCTGGTTAACTCTTTGTATCAGGTTTATCAGGACGGCAAGACGCCAGATTTTGCCGACAAATATCTGAACATGCTGTCTTTGACCGGAGTTAAACGTTATGATGAATTGCTTAAACCTTTTGGTCTAAACGCCGATAATGCTGCGTTTTGGAAAAAGGGTTTGAGTCTTATCGGGGCTTATATTGATGAGTTGGAACGATTAGATAAGCATATTAACTAATAGTTGTGTATTTCAAACAGGTAAACTCAATAACGAAAAACACGACAACCAAAACCGAAAAATATGGTATATGAAAAAAACGGTAGATGTCGTATGATGTTGTTTGTAAACAAGAACAATCATCTGCGAGGAGGGTCTTGACGATGCTTATCGGAACGGTTAAGTGGTTTAATTGCAAAAAAGGCTATGGGTTTATTGAGCCGGAAACGGGAAACAAAGACGTTTTTGTCCATATTACCCAGTTGGAAAAGATTGGTTTGAAAAGGTTAAATGACGGACAACGCGTCGGTTATGAGCTTTATGATGACCGCGGTCGGATCGCCGCGGGAAATATTAAGATTTTGTAACTTTATCAACACCAGCTCCAAACATGAAAAACAAGAAGACAAATCTTCTTGTTTTTTTGGAGTCTAAACGGCAACTTGCCGATAGCAGGCGTAATCACTTACATATTTACAAAATAAATACTTGACAAAACGTTTCGAAAAGCGTAAACAGGCTTTATCTTATCGCGGGGTGGAGCAGCCCGGTAGCTCGTCAGGCTCATAACCTGAAGGTCGGAGGTTCAAATCCTCCCCCCGCAACCACTCGGAAAGGCTTGGAAATGCTTGAGTTTAGCAATTTTCCAAGCCTTTTTTCTTGGCTTTTTTGCTGCCGCCAAAACGTCTAATTTTTGCCCTTTTTTCCAAGGAATGCTATTTGTTCTGCTAGGCATTTGCTAGTCGGAGCAAAAAGTCAGTCTAAACTTTGAAAGTTTTATCAGCGTATTTTCAGCATTAT
>CALYBB010000025.1 GCA_944393715.1 uncultured Alphaproteobacteria bacterium | reverse complement strand
TCGCGGATTTCGGCACGCTCGTAGAATTTGAGACCGCCGATAACCTGGTAGGGAATGGCCTCGGAAACAAATTTTTCTTCAAATGCGCGGGTTTGGGCAGCGGTGCGCACCAAAACCGCCATATCGGAATAAGCATAGCCGTCGCGGCGGGTATTGTCGATTTCTTCGGCAACAAAGGCGGCTTCTTCATTATCGTTGTAAGTGCTGATAACTTTTATTTTGGTATTGTCAACCTGACGCGCCGGCGAGTTTTCGGCCACTTTTAAGGTTTTGCCGAGGCGTCCGGCATTATTGGATATCAGCGCCGAGGCGGCGGCCAGAATATGCCGGGTAGAGCGATAGTTGCGTTCCAAGCGAATGATTTGTGCGTCTTTAAAATCTTTGTTAAAGCGCAAGATGTTTTCAATTTCGGCGCCGCGCCAGGAATAAATTGATTGGTCGTCATCACCGACACAACACAAGTTGCGGTATTTCTGACTCAGCAGGCGAATCAGCAAATATTGGCTGGTGTTGGTGTCTTGATATTCATCAACCATAATGTATTTGAAACGGCTTTGGTAACGTTCAAGAATGTCTTTGGTGCTCATCAAAATTTGCAAGGTATAAAGGATAATATCGCCGAAATCAACGCAGTTGAGCTCACGCAGGCGTGCCTGATAGAGCTTATAGATTTTGGTCATGATATTGTCTTTGAAATCGGCGCCGATTTTATCGACCGTTAGGCCTTTGTCTTTCCTGAGGCTGATTTTTTCCAACACCGACTGCGGCGGATATTTTTTATCGTCAACACCATTGGCTTCCATAATTTGTTTAAGCAGGCGTTTTTGATCGTCTTCGCCGAGGATGGTAAAGTTGTTATGCAGGCCGACGAGTTCGGCATGAACGCGCAGGATTTTGACACAGATGCTGTGAAAAGTGCCGAGCCAGACCGAGGAAGCGATATCGCCGATCATTGCAAAAACGCGTTCTTTCATCTCTTTGGCGGCGCGGTTGGTAAAAGTTACAACCAGACATTCCCTCGGCGCAGCCAAATGCCTAGATAAGATGTAGGCCAAACGGGTGGTCAGAACCTTGGTTTTGCCGGTGCCGGCACCGGATAACACCAGAAGCGGGCCTTCGGTGGTTTCAACCGCACGGCGTTGTTCGGGGTTGAGCACTTCAAGCCAGTCAAAATGCGGCATCAACCGCTCGGAATTTGGTGTTGCGGCCGGTTGTTCGTCGCTCAAAGTAAAAATATCATCCATGGTTAATCTTCTTGTTTTTTTAACTTTTAAGCAATATATATAAATTATGTGATGATGAAAAGAACAAAATCAGACTTTTTAGCAAAAAAAAGGATTAAAAAATGTCGGAAATACGCGAAAAAATTGTCAATCTGCAAAAGGTGATGAATGCCAATATTCTGGGGCAAAAAGATTTGGTTGATAAGCTTTTGATTACGATGCTGGCGGACGGCAACGCTCTGGTCGAGGGTGCACCGGGGCTGGCTAAAACAAAGGCCATCAAAACGCTGGCTTCGTTGATTAAAGCTGACTATAACCGAATCCAGTTTACACCGGATTTGTTGCCGTCGGATATTACCGGCAGCGAAATTTATTTGGCAGGGGAAGCTAAATTTGAGTTTCGTAAAGGACCGGTGTTTGCCAATCTGGTTTTGGCTGATGAAATTAACCGCGCGCCAGCAAAAGTGCAATCAGCATTGTTGGAGGCTATGGCCGAGAGGCAGGTTAGTGTCGGCGGCAAGAGGTATTCTTTGCCAAAACTGTTTATGGTAATGGCGACGCAAAATCCGATTGAACACGAAGGCACTTATAATTTGCCGGAGGCGCAACTTGATCGATTTTTAATGTATATTAAGATCGATCAGCCGGATGCAACTGTTGAGAAACAGATCCTACATTTGGTTAGAGGCGAAATCAGCGGTGCGGAATCAGCGCTTAAAGCAGAGATCTCGGTTGATGATGTTTTGGCGGCGCGTGATGAGGCGCTCAGAATGCATATGAGCGAGCGGGTGGAGGAATACCTTGTGCAATTGGTTATGGCAACCCGCAATCCCGAGAAATACAATGCAGCCTTAAAAGGAAAAGTTGCCTACGGGGCCAGTCCGCGTGCGACGTTGGCTTTGGATCGTTGTTCAAAAGTTCATGCATGGTTGAAAGGAAAAGATTTTGTGGCGCCTGAGGATCTACATGCTGTTGTGTATGATATTTTGCGGCACCGCATCATTTTGAGTTTTGAAGCACAAGCGGAAGGTTTGACAACCGATGATGTTATCAGTTCACTCCTGAAGTTGGTGCCGTTGCCGTAATACTCTGCGGGGATTTCAGATGGGTAAACTCAAAAAGATAACTTCAAGGCTATTTAAAACCGGCAGCAAACCCAAAATCGGCAACGGATTATATGCGTCGTTGGAAGAACTGATGGATATGCGGAAGTTTGCCGGATATTTGCAGACAAGCCGCAAGATAAAATCATTTTCGACCCAAGTCGGAGATATTAGATCGGTTTTTAAAGGGCGCGGTATTGAGATGGAAGAAATCCGCGAATATGCCTTTGGCGACGATGTGCGCGATATTGACTGGCGGGTAACTGCACGCAAAGAAAAACCCTATACCAAAATCTATTTGGAAGAGCGTGATCGCGAAATATATGCATGGTTGGATTTATCACCGTTAATGCTGTTTGGTTCCAGCTGCGAGCTTAAGGCGGTTACCGCCGCCAAAATTGCGGCGCTGTTGGGTTGGGTTTCGCTCAATAATAAAGATCGTTTCGGTTGCGTTATTTTTGATGGTCGGCAGTCGTGGCTGTTTAAGGCCAAAAACGACCGTGCTTATCTGGCGGCGGTTTTAAAGAAAACGGCTGAAGTTTCGCTCGGGGCTCTAAGCAATACGGAAATTTCGGCCGAAGAAAAAGTCCGCTCGCTTAAATGGCTTCAGGCTAATGCTAAAAGCAAAGCCAGCGTGTTTTTAATCAGCTCTTTTGGCGGTTGGGGGGCAGAATTTGAGCATGAAATCGCGGCGCTTACGCAAAAGAGCCGACTGTTTTTGATTAATGTATTTGACAAGCTGGAGGAGAAAGCTCCGACAGCCGGACAGTATATGGCAGAGTATAGAGGACAGAAACTGATTTTGGATTCGTCAAATAAAACTTATCGCAAAGAATATGCCGCTTATTTTGCGCAAAAACATGAGCAGCAGGTTGTTTTTTGCCGGCGTCTTGGATGTCGGATGATTGATTTCAGCTCGGAAATGAGTTTTATCGGCGGGTTAAAAATATTCCAGCGGAAATCTTGACAAGAATCATGGCTTATGTTAGAGTTGGCCTCGTAATTATTTTGAACTTTATAATTGAAAAGAGAGAAAAATGGTCAAATCAAACGATAATACTTCATATAAAAGGGGTCAGGAACTTCTTGACCAAGGGATGTATAGGGATGCAATTTCCCAATTTGATGCTGCGATTGCCGAGCAGCCGGATTCTTGGAAGTCGCTGAATTCAAAAGGTTTTGCTTTGCAGAAGCTGAGCAAATATACCGAAGCTGTTGAGTGTTTTGATAAAGCTCTGGCAATTAACCCTAATTCTGTTGAGGTCTTGAATAACAAAGGGGTGACGCTGAGCATGCGTGGTCTTTACAAAGATGCCATCCAATGCTTTGATGAGGCGATAGCTTTGGACAAAACATCGCTGGAAGCATTGAACGGCAAGGCTATTGCGCTACAGCACATGTTTGCTTATAAAGAGGCTCTGGATGTCTTGGAAGAGGCTATGAAAATAGATAACAAGCATGCCCAGACACTTTTGAGCATTGCCGTGACACTGCAAAAACTGAAACAATATGACCGTGCTATCTCTTTTTTCAAAAAAGTTCTGGCTGCCGACAAAAACAATATTAAGGCTTGGAACGGCGTTGGCGTAACCTATCAGTTGATGGGGGATAATGGTTCTGCTATCAAGTGTTTTACCAAGATTTTGAATATTGACAGTCGAGAGATTCAGGCTTGGATTTCGATTGGTTTTGTTTATCAGAAGATGATGAAATTTAACGATGCGCTTAAATGCTATAAAAAGGCGCAGTCGATTATCGGTAACCGTTATCATCACAAGTTGTATGATGGTTTGGCTTCGTGTTTGACAAAGTTGTCTTTGTTTGATGAAGCGTCAGAGGTGTATCAGCAGATTTTTCAGCGAGAGGAAGGCAAGAAGAAATGGGATGCCCAACGGTCGCTTAAGTTTGTTAATAAGCTAAAGCGCAAAAAGGCGGTCGGAACGCTACAGGCTTTGGTTCCTCAGGATGACAGTGTGCCGAAGGTTAAAATTGATCTGCCTAAGCCGGAAGATTAGTGCGGCGTTTTTTGTTTGGTTTGATATTTTTTGGCGACAAAGAAGTAATGTAGAAAAAAAGCTTGCAATCTGCATATTTTGTGTTATACAGAGGCTTGCTCGGTGGGGCTCTTTTCTGCCGATGCATTGTGTTAATATAATTTCGTGGGAGACCAGCCATCGTCTTGTTTACCACGGAACCTAAACTTAGAAAAGGTGATGAAATGGC
The DNA here is from genome assembly GCA_944393715.1 of uncultured Alphaproteobacteria bacterium. Lineage (GTDB taxonomy): Bacteria > Pseudomonadota > Alphaproteobacteria > RF32 > CAG-239 > CAZU01. Next base: position 7,698 of record CALYBB010000025.1, on the reverse strand, counting down.
TAAGTCTAAAAAACAGATTTTAGGTTTAATCAAGCTTCAGATCCCTGCCGGAAAGGCTAACCCTTCTCCTCCGGTTGGTCCGGCTTTGGGTCAAAAAGGCTTGAATATTATGGAATTTTGCAAAGCGTTTAATGCGGCAACTCAGAAGTTGGAACCGGGGATTCCGGTGCCGGTCGTGATTACGGCGTATGAGGACAAATCGTTTACATTTGTTACTAAATTGCCGCCGGTTGCTTATTACTTGAAAAAGGCTGCGGGCGTACAGTCGGCATCCAAAGAGCCGGGCAAAGTTGTTGCTGGTCAGGTTACGATTGCTCAGGTTAAAGAAATCGCCGAAACCAAACTGCCGGATTTGAATTGTTCGACGGTTGAGGCCGCCATGAAGATGGTTAAAGGTCAGGCCGTCTCAATGGGTATTAAGGTTGTGGAGTAAGCCGATGGGAAAGAGAATTGTAAACGCTTATAAAAATCTGGATAAGAATCAATTTTATTCTTTGAAGGATGCCGTTAAAATCGTCAAGGAAAACGCTAAAGCCAAATTTGACGAAACGATTGATATTGCCATTAATCTCGGGGTCGATCCAAAATATGCCGACCAGATGGTCAGAGGTGTTTGTTCGCTGCCTCACGGGACGGGCAAGACCATTAGGGTTGCCGTTTTGGCTCAGGGCGAAAAAGCCGATCAGGCTAAAGCTGCGGGAGCTGATGTTGTCGGTGCCGAAAATTTGATTGATTCAATTTTGGCCGGCAAAATCGAATTTGACCGGATGATTGCCACACCGGATATGATGGGTATGGCCGGTAAGGTTGCTCGTGTTTTGGGACCTAAAGGTTTGATGCCGAACCCGAAACTTGGCACGGTTACGGTTGATGTTGAAAATGCGGTTAAAAAAGCTAAGGCCGGCGAAGTTCAATATCGTGTTGAGAAAAACGGTATTGTTCATGCAGGAATCGGCAAGGCGAGTTTTTCTGATGATCAGATCTATGAAAACTCAAAGGCTTTTATTGATGCGATTGTTAAAGCTAAACCGCAAGGTGTTAAAGGCACGTATATGAAAAAAATTGCTCTGAGCTCGACCATGGGTGTTGGAGTTAAAGTTGATTTGCAGGCCTTGTAATAAAAGCATCGAATGAAATCAAAAAAGGGCTTTGTTATTGGCAAGGCTCTTTTTTTTTTGAGGTTAAAAAATGCTTGACAAGAAGATATTTAAATATTATTAACTCAGGCAACAAGCGGCGGAAGGAGCCGTTTGACCTGTCCAAGACTGCAGGTGGTGTTTGAAAAAATGAGGGAGGTTTTCCTGATAATATCAGCCATCTTAAATATCCTGCACAGACGGAGTAAGTGAGATTTTTATAATCAATTTTTTCTCCTGGGCAGATTTAGGTGCCGCCAGAGACGGTTGCGGAGCGGGAGAGAAAAAAGCTTTCCCTATCTGTTGAAAAAGTCTTGGCGGATGTGTTTGTAAGGTGCATTTCCGGTGTGTCGGTAATGCAATGATTGGAGACAACAAGTGAACCGCGAAGAAAAAGCACAATTGCTGGCTGAGCTTCAGGATTTGTTCAACAATTCGGAGACCGTTATCATTTCTCATTATAAGGGATTAACGGTGGCGGAAGTTTCTGAGTTGCGCGACAATATCCGCAAAGTGGGAGCCGGCTTCAGAGTTACAAAAAACCGGATTACTCGTCTTGCTCTTAAAGGCACAAAATTTGAGGCTTTGGCCGATTTGTTTACCGGACCGACGGCAATTGCGTTTGCCAATGATCCGATTTCGGCTTGCAAAGTTTGTGTTGAATTTGCCAAAACCAATGAAAAATTGGTTGTTCTTGGTGGCGCTATGGGAACGGGTGTTCTGTCATTGGACGAAATCAAACGTTTGGCGTCTTTGCCGTCAATGGACGAGCTCAGGGCCAAGATTATTGGTTTGTTGCAGGCGCCAGGAGCTCAGTTGGCTCGGGTTACCAAGGCTTATTCAGAAAAAGGCGAGGCTGCTTAGCAGCATCTGCGTTTGTAAAATTTAATTTGTTAATTTATTTTATTGGAGAAAAAAAATGGCCGATTTAGCCAAATTAGTTGATGAATTGTCAGCCTTGACCGTTATGGAAGCTGCTGACTTGTCCAAAATGTTGGAAGAAAAATGGGGTGTTTCCGCTGCTGCTGCCGTCGCCGTTGCTGCGGGCGGTGCTGCGGGTGGTGCTGCCGCTGCTGAAGAAAAAACCGAATTTGATGTTGTTTTGGCTGAGGCTGGCGCCAACAAAATCAACGTCATTAAAGAGGTTCGCACAATTACAGGTCTGGGTCTGAAAGAGGCTAAGGATCTGGTTGATGGCGCTCCGAAGACCATTAAAGAAGGTGTTGCCAAGGCCGAAGCTGAAGAAATGAAAAAGAAACTTGAAGAGGCCGGAGCCAAGGTTGAATTGAAGTAATTTAACCTGCCAGAGTATTTGAAAACGCAGGACGGATGGAAGTTCGTCCTGCGTTTTTTTTCAAATATTGGTTTGACTGTTTTTTTGATCTGTCTCATCCAACATTGTTTCAAACAATTCGGATGCTTTTTCAATAAAGAGAAATACTTCCCAATAACCGAGTTTGCGGGTCATGTTTTGTAGTTTTTTGAATAATTGTCGGGTTTGCTGCATTTGTTTGGTGTGTTCAGCGTCGGGTAATTGTTTGGTTTGCATGAGTGTCGTCCTTGAAGTTTATTTGGTGTCGTAATTATCATCAGCAATCATTTTTTTGTTTGGTATCTATTTATATCTTTGGGCTGATGTCGTTATTATTCTTGAAAGACGGCTAATTTAGAAGATGCTGATTAGATATAACGGATGTGTCTAAATGGATATAAATATCATAAAAACAGTTATTGGTAAATTTTGCGACGATTGTCGTGCTGTTAAATAATCATTAAAGCTTTATATGTATAAAATAACGTATCGTTAAGGCAGGAGAATATGTCAGGGATGTCCGTTAAAAAGTTACCGCTTAAACAAATACTGCATGATGCGTGGCGGTATTGTGTTGAGAATTGGCGCATAAGCCTTAAATTTTCAGTGATTGCTTATATTGTGGGGGCTTTGGCACTATGGAGCTGGAAAAGTTTGTTCTTTTGGCCGGTGCTGTTTGTCGTTTATATTTTATGGGGCGCCTGTCTGCGTTATTATTTGCGTCGACGGCCTTATTTTGACTGGAATGCGTTGTTGAATTCTCTTATTCCGTCGACTAAAATTGTGGTTTTGTCGGTGGTGGTGGTAAGTGTTTTGGTGCTGTTGCCGATGGCGCCGCTTTTTATGAATGTTTCTCCTGAATTTAATGCTGCTTACGGACGATTTTTGCAAGGGGATTTTGAACAAAAGCAAATATTGATCTGGATGACGGATGTTGTTTTTTTGTTTATTTCGCCAATTATTGCCTACAGGCCTTTTTTGGCGTGGATTTCAGCCCTGAGCGGACGTTCCGGATCGTTGCGTTTCGCTTGGGGGCGCACCAGAGGCAATTATGCGGCTTTTTTGTTGATTGCCATTATGACGAATCTGAGTATTATTGCGGTTCGTGGGTTGATTTTATTTTTGGGCGGCGATGATTATGTGACATTGCTGTTTCTTGCGCCGCTGACCATTTATTTTAATGTCGTTTCAGCAAAGGCTTATGAGTTTTTCTTTTTGGAAATAGAATAAAATTAAAGAGCTGTTTTCGGCAATCGGGAAAACAGCTCAGAGTTAGGGTTATTGCCGGTATTTGACGATAAAATCGTAAAATATGGTATTGTCTGTTGATTTGACTTCTGCGTTTTTGTGCGGAAAGATTCTGCACCACGGGTGTTCCTCGGGATAATGCCGCTGCCTGATGTTTGTGAATTCTTCAGGAGCGATCTCTGGAGGAAATGTTGTTATGAGATATTGACCTGTAGAGGGCTGCCAAGTGTAGCGCTCGAAATTGTTTAGGCCTTGTATCTCTTTGCGCAAAAGAAAGTCATATTCTTTGATAGAAAATATATCAAACGGACAGTCAAATTCCATTATAAATAAGGGGATGTTTGAACGTCCTTTCCAGACAACAGCATAACGTCCGAATTTGTAACCGCAACACTCAATCGTCAAAAAACTTTGGCACAGACACTGGCGCAGCCAATAATGTCCGGAATACTTGACCCTACAGACGTGATCGCTGTCTACCAGCGCAATCTTAAGTTCTTTAAAAATTTTTTCAAAGAACCTGTACTTGTCAGCCTCGCTGAGCAAATACTTTTTTTCTTTAATCTTGTTCATAAAAATATGTATCTTATATAATGGTAGTCCTAAGGTAGGCGTGAAAGAAGCGAATGTCAATATTTATTATCGTCATTTGGAAATAAATTTTTTGCTATTGCAGCAGGTTTAGAAATTCGTCTTCATTCAGGGTTTTGATGCCGAGTTCGCGGGCTTTGGCGGCTTTGGATCCGGCGTCGGTTCCGATAACGACATAGTCGGTATTTTTGGATACCGAACCGGCTACCTTGGCACCGGCGGACAGAGCTTTGGCCTTGGCCTCAGAGCGAGTCAGGCGTTCCAGTGTTCCGGTAAAGACGATTGTCTTTCCGGAAAGGGGGGAGTCCGTGCGGGAGCTATCAACAAAATCTTCCACCGTAATTTGTTCAAGCAGGGCTTTAATAATGTTGATGTTATGTGGTTCCTGAAAGAACTCAACCATGTCGGTGGCCATGGAGACGCCGATGCCGTCGATAGATACAAGCTTTCCGGTTTCTTTGTTGATCATGTCCTGCATAAAGTCAGTAAAACGGCTGTAGTTTTTGGCGAGCAACCGTGCGGTAGCAGTGCCGACCTGACGAATACCCAGTGCGTAGATGAACCGCGGCAGTGATATGGTACGTTTGGCGTTGATAGCTTGAAACAGATTATCAACTGACTTTTTGCCCCAGCCTTCGCGGCGTTCCAGATGCAAGCCTTGGGCGGCAGAAAACAGATCATCGCCGCTGTTGCGGTTTTCAAGCGTGAAGATATCAGCTGGGTTGCGCAAGATGCCTTCGGCATAAAAGCTCTCAATAATCTTATCACCAAGGCCGGCAATATCAAAAGCATCGCGCGAAACAAAATGAATCAGCCGTTCTTTGGCCTGCGCCGGACAGGACAGGCCGCCAGTGCAGCGGCGGACGGCTTCGTCTTCTTCGCGGATGGCATGAGCGCCGCAAACCGGACAAGTGGCGGGAAAAATAAATTCTGCGGCATCGACAGGGCGTTTATCCAACCGGACGCCAACAATTTGCGGAATAACATCGCCGGCACGCTGGATAATCACAGTGTCACCAATGCGGATATCTTTGCGTTTGATTTCATCTTCGTTATGCAGGGTGGCGTGCGAGACCATAACCCCGCCGACATTGACAGGTTCTAAATCGGCTACAGGCGTGAGGGCACCGGTGCGGCCGACCTGAATACGGATATCATCGATACGGGTTAAAGCTTGTTCGGCTGGAAATTTATGAGCGATTGCCCAGCGCGGCGTGCGGGTTAAGAATCCCAAACGTTCTTGCAAGGTAATGGAATTGACTTTGTAGACGACACCGTCAATGTCGTAGGGCAATTCGGCGCGGATTTCCATTAAACGGTTAAAACTTTGTTCTATTTCTTTAAGATTGGTGCATAAGGTGTTGTTAGGATTGATTGGAAAGCCCCAGTCACGTAGGTGGTTGAAAAAATCAGCCTGTGAATTCCAACAGCGGGCGGAAACTTCGCCCCAGGTATAAGCAAAAATGCTTAAATTGCGTTCGGCGGTAATTTTCGGGTCAAGCTGGCGTAAAGAACCGGCGGCGGCATTGCGCGGATTGGCAAAAGTCTTTTTGCCTTCGGCGGCGGACTTTTCATTGAGGGCAAAAAAATCGGCTTTGGACATATAAACCTCACCACGGACTTCTAAGACTTCCGGTACGCCGGTCGGCAATTTTAGTGGCAGCTGGCGAATTGTTTTTAGGTTTTCGGTGATATCCTCGCCGGTGGCGCCGTCGCCGCGGGTGGCGCCCTTGACAAAGATGCCGTTTTCATAACGCGCGGAAAAAGATAGGCCGTCAATCTTTGGTTCACTCATAAAAGCAATGTCATCGGCCGTATTTAAAAAGCGTTTGACACCCATAACAAAATCGGCAACTTCGTCAATGGAAAAAACATCACCGAGCGAAAGCATGGGAAAGGTGTGGACGACTTTGGCGAATCCGTTCTTAACGGCGGCGCCGACGCGTTTAGAGGGCGAATCGGGACGAATCAGTGTCGGAAAACGTGCTTCAATGTCGGTGTTGCGGTGTTTGAGTCTATCATATTCGGAATCGGTCAGATACGGATCGTCGTTTTGATAATAGGCCGAATCGGCTTTGGCAATTTCATGCGCCAAATATTCAAGTTCTACTTTAGCCTCATCAATGCTTAAGTCGGTAATTTCTTTCATTTTTCACCTCAATCGTTTCTCTGCTGATATTAAAGTTTTTGCCTCAAAAAAGCCACGATAAAAAGATGTTTGTGCAAAGCTAAAAAAAGCCCGCCGGTTTGCGGCGGGAAATTAGAAAAGAGGCGGATTATTTTTCCGGACTGACCAGCATCATCATCTGCCGCCCCTCAAGTTTCGGGGCTTGGTCAAGTTTGCATAAACCGTCCAAATCTTCAAGCAGGCGATCAAGGACTTCTTTGCCCATATTGTTGGCACTTAGTTCACGGCCTTTGTAACGCATGGTAAATTTGACCTTGTTGCCTTCAGATAAAAATTTTTTGGCCTGTTTTACCTTGACTTCGTAGTCATGAGTGTCAATCATCGGACGGAGCTTAAGCTCCTTAATTTCAACAATTTTTTGGTTTTTCTTTGCTTCAGCTTTGCGTTTTTGTGCTTCGTATTTATATTTGCCATAGTCCAGAATTTTACATACAGGAGGTGTAGCCTGCGGCGATATTTCAATCAGATCCAATCCGGCGTTGTCCGCCATATCAAGTGCTTGAGAAACAGAAACAATGCCATGATTTTCGCCTTTTTCGTCAATTAATCTGAATTGTTTTGCCGTAATTTCATCATTAATGCGCGGTCCGTCACTATCGCGTACAGGCGCATTGGTATATTCTTTTGCTATTTTAGCCTCCTGTTGTTGTTAAAAAATTTTTGTCGACAAATATAATACAAAACAAATATAAGTTTTCAAGATAAAAAATTGATTAATATTCAAGATGTTTGGAAAATTTATCCGGTTGAAAGCGGAGCGGAGCCGCTAGTGGAAGAAAGGCTTAACTTGTTGTATCGACGGGGTGATGGATGAGGCTTGGATATCTTTAACATCGTTTGAGAAAAATGGAAGGCAAGAGAATCCGGTATTGCTTTGTTCGGTAGTATGATGTTTTTGAGTGGTTGATGCTGCAAAAAAATTTTTATAAAAAATATTGTCGAGTCTATAACATAAAATCAATTGACAGATAAGTTATTGTGTAATAATATCTCGTGTTATAACAATGCCTTATAATCGTTTTGTGGGCTGTTTCACAAAAAGTTTCAAAAAAAAATATTTTTTTATTGACAAATGTTAGGGTGTGGATTATACAGAGCAACACCGGCTCGGGGAGGGCAGGTAGTTATAGAAGAGAGTAAATAAAGGAATAAGAGGATACGCAGACAGTATTATATATAGAGATATATGATAAAGTCTGGAGTATGAATAAGGAACCTGTAAA
>CALYBB010000024.1 GCA_944393715.1 uncultured Alphaproteobacteria bacterium | reverse complement strand
GAAGCCATAAAGTTGGGTTCGACTACAAGCGAAAGGCAGACTTTAAGGATGCCGGTCGGCTGTAAAGCCGATGAGCGCTGTGAATGAAGCGTAGCGTAATAATCCCGCCCGGATCACCAATACAAACAGCAGGCTGAAAAATGCCTGCTTTTTCTTTTATTTCCAAGGCTTTTCTTGAGTTCGGATGTTTCATTTTCAAAAATCATCATTTTTTCAATTTGTCCGAACTTTTTCAATCTGTTTTATCTATTTTTCAATGTGTTAAGCGAGACTAGTAGCTGGGGACATACATTGCATATTCCATAACATTCTATTATATAATGAAAAATATAATTGACAATATGCAAAAGAATGGTATTTTCTATTAAAAATGGAGAAGTTTATGATTAATAAAAATAATATTCTTGCAGTTAGCAATTCACTTCTTAAATATTATGGATTACCAATATATCACCCTTCTTTGGATATTTTAGATAAAAAACTTTTAAATAAACATAAAAATATTATCCTTCTCATTTTGGATGGGATGGGGATAGATTTAATTGAAAAAAATCTTTCTAAAGACAGCTTTATACGGCAACATATCATTGCACAAATATCTTCAGTCTTTCCCCCAACAACTGCCGCAGCAACGACAGCTTTTCATTCTGGCTTATCACCATGGGAAAGTGGCTGGCTGGGATGGATGTGCTACTATCGAAAATACGATGAAATTATAGAAACTTTCAGAAACAAGGCATTTTATAGTGGGAAAAAAATGGAGACACCAGCTCCATATAAAGATATTTTAAAATATGAAACTATATATGAAAAAATTATTAAAAATAATCCTTCTATTGAATATCATAAGATTTTTCCATCTTTTGAAGTTGGTGGGGTTGATAGCTTTCAAGAAATGTGTGACAAAATTATTGCTTTAGCAACTAAAAATGATAATTCGAAATTATTTTGCGCATATTGGATTGAGCCTGATCATTCTACGCATCAATATGGTACTAATAGCAATGAAGTAAAAAATATTTTATTAGACATTGATTATAATATACAAAAACTAAATAATAGCCTAAAAGATTCTCTAGTCATTATTTCTGCAGATCATGGCGAAATTGACGTAGAAGAAATTTATTTAAATAAATATTCTGAATTATGTAATACATTTTTACGCCCACCTGCATTAGAAGCCAGATTTATTACTTTTTTTATCAAAGAGAATAATGAAAAATATTTTTATTCAAAATTCAAAGAGATATTTGAAAATGATTTTCATTTATATACGAAAGAGGAATTTTTAGGAAGCGGAATTTTAGGAAGTGGAAAAATGCATTCTGAAGTACCAAATTTCTTAGGCCAATTCGTAGCAATATCTAAGGGCAATAAATCGTTGCGATATTCTACAGGGGAAAAAGAGTTTAAATCATTAAAAGCTGATCATGCGGGTTTAAGTAAAGAGGAAATGTTTGTTCCATTAATTTTATTGGAGAAAAATTAATATGTTCTTTTTTGAAAAATATAAAAAGGCATTATTAGACATAAAAGAATACCTCCAAAAAGATTTAGCCCCTTTAAAAATTCAAGCAGCTCAAATTTACGGTTCATCTACCTATAAAAAAGGTTTTATTCCTGGTGTTTCGGATATAGATATTTGTGTGTATACAGATAAAATGAATTCGCTGGATGCTAATGAAATAGTAGAAGTTGTTCGCAATAGCAATCAAGATTTTAAAGATAAAAATCCCGTAAGTATTGACGACTATGTCGCTCGCAGAATAGAATTCTATATCAAGCATCCTGATATTGCGTTTGACATAACAATTCTCTCTCCTGAAGTGCCAAGAATAGAAAACATCGACAAAACATCTTCTTATGATAGTATTGATATGATAATTGGTGCTTTATATCAGCACGGAATACCTTTATTTGGTGAAATTCCAGAAAAGAAACGAATAGAAAGAGATTTTTTGCCCTTTTACAATAATGATCTTAGGAGAAAAAGATTAGATATTTTAGGAAAACGATTGGAAGGATATACTAAACGTATAGAATTCCTTGCAGAAACAAAAGATCCCGATATTATGGATCATTTATATAAGACAAGGAATCATTTTATAAAATGGTTATTTATGTACAAAAGAAAATATCCGGTATGTTTGCATAAACACTTAAAATATCAATTTGACAATATATTAGAGTTAAAAGAAGAAGAACAGAATATTTTGTTTTTTAATAAGGATCAAAGCATATATAAATCTGCATTAGAGTTTATTAATTTAAGTAAGAAATATTATATAAATTATTATAAGGAAAAAACTGTTGAAGATAGAAAAAAGACAAATTGTCAAATAATTAGCAATATAGCAAGGAAAGATTATTATGTACATTAGCAAATATTTTGGTGGTTATAAAAAGTCAAATTTAAATTATTCGATAAAATTAATCAAACAATGTGAAAAGGCTATAGATAAGTACACTAACTATGCTAAACCCTTTTTTAAAGGATCTGAAAATTTTAATTATATGGAATATATTCAAAATTGTGAATTGAATTTTGATCATATGAATCCTCAAGATGTTTTTCAATATATTTCTCCTATGTATCAAAATATTCCCAATTGGATTAATCCAGGGACTATGATTAATGTTATCCCTCCTGTCAATTTAGCTTCTCTAGCGGGAATATGTTTTACAAACATTTTTAATCCTAATATTGCAGAAGACCAATATTCAGGAAGGTTACTCGCTAGTGAATTAGAAGTTAGCAAATACTTATGCGATTTAATAGGCTGGGATTGGAAAAATTCACATGGAATTTTTACTTTTGGTGGAAAAGGTACTAATTTATATGCTACTAAAATAGCCTTAAATAAAGCAGATCCATCAGTTATTCAGCAAGGAATTTCTGGAAAAAGGTATTTTATAATAACTAGTGCCAAAGCTCACCCTTGCCATTATGAAGTGTGTAACTGGCTAGGAATTGGAGAAAATAATTGCATTGAAGCACCTTGTGACGAAAATGATCAAATTAAGATGGAGGTATTAGAACAAATTATTCAAGAAAATATAGAAGCTGGAAAAATATTTTTAGGATATAATATTAATGGTTGCAGTACAGTTGAATATGCTGTTGACCCTATAAAAAAAATATTTAAATTAAACAAAAAAATTATAAAAAAATATAATTTAAGTTACTCTCCACATATTCATGTAGATGCTGTTATAGGTTGGGTATGGTTATTTTTTAAGAAATATGATTTTAATGAAAACTGTTGCCATTTTGACAAATCATCTATAGAAAAAATAAAAAAACTTAGCAAAAAAATAGAAGAAATAAAATATGCAGACTCAATTGGTGTAGATTTCCATAAAACAGGATTTTGTCCATATATATCCAGTCTTTTTTTAATAAAAGATAGAAATGCATATTTTAATTTAAATCCTAAAAAAAATATACCATATGAAAATTTAAGTTGGGGATCTTTTGCTCCATTTGAAACATCTTTAGAGCTTACTAGATCGGCTTCTGGTCCTATTTCTGCTTTAATCAGTTTAAAAACTCTAGGAATTAAAGGGTACTGCCAATTGGTTGGATGTTTATTTTCTGAAACAGAATTTTTTAGAAAAAAATTAAGTTTGAACTCTAGCATAGAAATTATCAATAAAGAAACAGAAGGATTAGCAACGCTGTTTATCATAAAACCTGCGGAATATAAAAATTTAGATTTGCAAGAAATTTTAAAATTACCACTGAAAGAAATTAATAAAATTAAAGAATATAATATAAAATACAGTAATTATATAAAACATTTAAGTTTACAAGGTAAAATAAGCTTTGCTTACACTTCTTCACGTAGCTACAAAATAAAAGGTACAGATATTAAAATAGGTGCAATCAAGGCATACCCTCTTTCTGTATTTTTAAATCGATCTATAATAAAAAAATTAATTGAAGAAATTAATTTAAGTATCAGCAGATTTCAAAGTGAAGAAAACAGAATCTTTTCTAACAATAGAGGCTATATACCTGATGATATGGTATACCGAGAAAAGTAATTTTAATAAAAGCCACATCAAATTAAGAATCTGCCTAAAGAGGAAAATAGAGAGAATTTATTGGCCAAATATAAATTTCGGTACAAATAAAAATATAATCGTCATGAGTTTATAATAATTGCAGAGATATAACATTATTTCTTTTAATTTCTTCATACAAACTCATTGTCGTCAGATAATACTTTGAGAAAGTAAAAGTTCGAGATTCATTACGCTGGCATCACCAATACAAACGGCAGTCGGTAAAACGGCTGCTTTTTCTTTTATTTTCAAGGCTTTTAGCAAGTTCGGATGTTTCATTTTTTAGTAGTCATTTTTTTCACTTTGTCCGAACTTTTTCGCAGGAACTTCTTGTTTGTTTAATAAGTTAGATTATAAATTATTTCCTTCCTTTGCCCGAAGTAGCCCATCGTATGAAAGTATTGTTTTTTTCATCGGAGGCGTTTCCCGTATTATCTGTTTTTCGCTGGCTTTTACAACCTTAAAACGCGCACCTGATTCTTGACTCAATCCTTTAATATTTTACCGTCTTTACCAATAATTTTACCAACTAAATTATCCGGTGCATAAATAACAATTGGTCCGTTTTTAGCTCTTTTTATCCTTCTTCAATAAACTTTTTGAGTAAATCCATTTTTCCTTCTTTGGTAAAATCCTTTACATCAACTGCAAATATCTCCCCACAGCCCAAAGAAAGGCTTGCTTATCACCTAAATTGGTGTCTTTATCAATCGCGGCTAAATCATCTATAGTTATCTTGGAGCCATCAATTTTTTCACTTTTAGCAATAATTGCTTGACGTCTTCTTGTTGTAATAAAAGTAGTTGATTTTCAAACCATTGTTTACTACTATAGATGAAGCTATGGCAATATAAGTTAAAGAATATCTAATGGAAATAAACAACAAAGTCTTCCTGAAATCAAATCCGCAGAAAATAGGGATACTGCAGAAAAAAACGGTCAAGCGCGACCGCATTTTTTGGTATGTGAAATTTGACAAACAAATTACCCAATATCCAGAAAGTTATTTGGCGCTTTGCGAAAATGATGAGATTTTTGATGATTTGCCGTCGTTGGTGGCCAAAAACATATTTAATTCTGTTGAGGATGTTCGTCGGGAGATTACCAAAATCCGTCTGAACGGAAATCTCAATGATATGCTTTACAGTATGGAAACAACTAATACGGATTTTTATGCGCACCAATTCAAACCGGTAATGAAGATAATTAACTCCGCTTCAAACAGCGTTTTAATCGCCGACGAAGTTGGTTTGGGCAAAACGATTGAAGCCGGCCTAATCTGGACAGAGCTGAAACAGCGCTTTAATTTTAAAAAGCTGCTGATTGTTTGTCCGGGGATTTTGCGCCAAAAATGGAAAGATGAACTAAAGAAAAAAATGGGCGTAAAAGCCGAAATAATTGATGCCAGAGAACTGATTGCAGCCGCCCAAAACAAAGAAGAAGATGAGTTCGTTTTAATTTGCAGCCGTCAGGGTTTGGTTACGCGGAGTAAAGACGAAAGAAGAAATAAAGAGGATAACGAAAAAGACAAAGGCAATATTGTCCGCCAGACTTTTGATGATTTAGCGGATAAAGGCGAAAAGATATTTGATTTGTTGATTGTTGATGAGGCTCATTATCTGCGTAATCCCGAAACGCAGATTTATAAAATTGCCCGTTCGTTAAGAGAGGTATCGGAATATGCGGCGTTTCTGTCGGCCACACCGATACAAAACAAATCGGAAGATCTTTTGTCGCTGCTCAGCTTGCTGGATCCGGCAAATTTTTCGCGGGAATATGTCAGCGGCAGTTCTTTTGATGAAATTTTGGCCATTAACAAACCGTTGATAAAACTCCGCGACGGCCTGTTGGCAGAAAGACTGAACAAAAAAAGCATTTTAGCCTTAATAAATGAGGTCCATGCGCATGATGTCCTAGGCTTGTTCAAAAACAGCAAACAATTAGCGGTCATGCAAGATGAGATTGAACATACGCCGGATTTGCTCCAAAGCCGATTGCACCATTTTGCTTACGAAATAGACAGCATAAATTCTCTTGGATATATCATTAACCGTACCAGAAAAAGAGATATACAAGAATATAAGGTTGTTCGCGAGGCTATTCCGGAAGAAATTAAAATGACGCCGGAAGAAAATATCGTTTATGATGCAATCTCTGCCACGGTGCGGAAATATGCCGCGCAAAAAGGAAATGAGCACTTAGCTAAGTTTTTGTTGTGTATGCCGCAAAGGATGATGTCCAGCAGCATCTACGCTTCGCTTGTTTTATGGAAACAAAGATTGGACGATATTTACTACGATGACGGCGACAACGAATTTGAAAAAATTGAAATTACGGATTTTATGAATCAAATTTACAATACCGTCGAGGGCATCAAAGATCTTGATGCTTTATATGCTAATGATACAAAATATCAGCGTCTGCTTGATGTCATAAAACAGATTGCGCAAAAATATCCTCGAGATAAAATTGTCTTATTTTCCTCTTTTATATCAACCTTGGAATATCTGCAAAAAAGATTGGCGGAAGACGGTATCAAAGGATCTGTTATTTCAGGCAAGGTAAAAGATAAAGATACAATATTGGAAAAGTTTGAAAAAGACGAAGATCAAAGGATATTACTGGCATCAGAGGTCGGAAGCGAAGGTGTCGATTTGCAATTTTGCCGGTTGCTGATTAACTACGATTTGCCGTGGAATCCCATGCGCGTTGAGCAAAGAATAGGCCGTCTTGACCGCATCGGGCAAAAAAATGATAAAATTCTTATATGGAACATGTTTCACGACACCACCATAGACAAACGCATCTACGACAAACTCTATGCAAAATTTGATATCTGCACCAGTTCTTTAGGCGATTTTGAAATTATCTTGGGCGATATGTTCAAGAGACTATCCGTCGATTTGCTTCTGCTGTCGCCTGAAGAACAGAATGCCAGAATAGAACAAACAAGAATGGCAATCATAAATAAAGAAGAACAAAATAATAAGCTGGAAGCGGAGGCCTCGCAATTGACCGCCTATGGCGATTATGTTTTGCGCGAGATCCAAAAAGCAAAAGATGAAGACAACATTATTACATCTCAGGATATTGCCAATTATGTCCTCGATACACTAACAAAACTTTATCAAAACACCACAATAGCTAAAACTTCAACGGCGTATAAATACGAAATTACGGTGGATTCGTCTTTTCGTGTGGCTTATGAAGACTATTGCCGCGCCAACGGACTAAGCTCTAACAGCCTTCTTTTGCGCGAATACGGCAGCATCCCCTGTGTGTTTACCAATAATGTCGTGATAAAATCAAAAGGTACTGTTGAAACAATCAATCAATTCCACCCGATTGTCAGATTTTTGCACGATATTGATCCCAAAAATAATTATGCGCCGACCTCAGCCATTAAAGTGGAAAACAGCGACAACAAAGGCTTGTTCTTGATCGGTGTTTCATTAATGTCGGCAAGAGGTGTTGTCGCATATGAAAAACTGATATACAACGGTCAAAATGTCCAAACGGGGCAGTGGCTGGAAGGCGAAGTGGCCAAAAAAATTCTTCTTGAGGCACTCAACAAAGGGCGTTTGTGGAACGAACGCAGCGGCTTGAATTACGATAAGCTCGGTAAAATGTCCGAAGATATTATGATATCTAATCTGGAAAGTTATGAAAATACGGTAAAAGATATCGAAAATCAAAATTTTGACAAAGCGGAAATGCAAAAGGCAACCTTGCAAAGGCATCTGGATCTAAAAAAAGCACAATTAGCCGTAACAAAACAAAAATATATCGAAAGCCACAACGAAAAAATGCTGCCCGCCGTGGAAGGAAAATTTTCAATTTTGCGGCAAAAGATTGAAGACAGATTGTTGAAAATAGAAAACAACAAAAATATAAAAGCCGAAAAAACAGATGTTTGCATGGTTCTGGTAAAGGCAGGATAAAATGGGAATATTAGATGATGAAAATATGGCAAAGTTGCGTGCTCTGAAAAATAAAATGCTCGGGCGTGATGAACATGCCTTGGTTGATGATGAAAATAAAGCCAAAAACATGCACTATGCCGGCATTAAAAAGGTTCGGCCGCTTGTGGTCGAAAAAATAGTAAAAGGCAAAAGGTATCTTGAGGAACAAACCGTTACAAAAAGGTTTTGGAAACACCGCGAACAAAACACCGCCGAAACTCAAACCCAATCCTTAACGCCGCCCAATGAATTCAGATTTAGAGATATTTTTACCCCGTCAAAAAAAGAAGATATTGACTTATGTATCGGGCTTGATGTCGGAACATCAACCACTAAAGCCGTTATTAAAGAAGTCTATGCAGACAATGATGCTTTTTATATTGTTGATTTTGGCAAATACGGAATAACTGGAGAAGAATACCTCCTTCCGACGTATTTATGCGAAAAAAACGGCATCTTTTCATTGCCTGAATACGGACAGCCCCATACGTGTACAAACCTAAAGCTGAATTTCATCCGTAGCGAAAAAAATGCAGATATATATTTTCGTGCCTACATCGCTTTGGTCTTGCGATATATTAAAAGTTGGTTTGTCAAGAAACATGGGCGCGATGATATCGTCAAAAACAAAAATATCATCTGGCAGGTAAATCTGGGCATACCGTCTGTCCAATTTAACAACGACGGCGATAATGCCAAGTTTCTTCAGGTTCTAAAAGAGGCATATTATCTGTCTGCTTTTTCCGACATATCGGCTAAATCTCCTGTTATGGAAGAAGATAAAACGGCCTTGAATATTGTACCTGAGATTATTGCGTCAATTCAGTCATACATCAAACGCAACGATATTTCTCACGAAGGCTTATACTGTGTTTCGGATATCGGAGCAGGAACGCTGGATATTTGCACGTTCAGAGTTAAAGAAGATGCTGGCAATATCATATATTCTTTTTTCAAATCAAAGGTTGAACCTTTGGGCACCAAAGAGTATCAGTCTGCGTTGTTTAATTATAAAAATGCCTTTAATAGCTTAGTCGCGCAAAAAGAAAGAGTGATTGCAGCTCAAAGCCTTGACCATATTGTAACTGATGAAGAAGACTATTTGGTTGTCGAGGAAATAAAACAGTGCCAACATGAAGATGTTGCAAAATACAAAAACAAGATTTTGACAAGTTTTAAAAAAGTTCTGTTTTCAACCTATAGAGAAAGAGATCCGCACGCCAGAGAATGGCGTGAAACAGTGCCTTTAGCTATTGGCGGTGGTGGTTCGGCGATAGCTTTCTACATGAATTTGATAGAGGAAGATCTAACCGCCTGGCTCAAAAAAAATTGCGGTGACCATTTCGGTTATAGGCGCTGTCGAGGATTCCGTCTTATCGATGTTAAAAGGAATCAAAAAGATTTCATTACCGAAAACAAAAATATTGATTGCGCACGGACAGCCGTCGCCGTAGGACTGAGCTATTCAATAGACGACTTTGATGACATAAAACGCTATTATAAAGAAAGCGAAGTCGATGCCATCACTCTTGATTCCTCAAAAGATTACGAAGAAAATTATATTTCAAAAGACCAAATGTAAGCGGTATAATGCTTTATCATTCAAATACTGTTGCGATACTTTCGCCTCAATATGCCATCCGCACATTAATAATATCATTTTGACTTCGTTGCGGCTTTTTCTTTTCTCTTTTTTGCGGATGCCTTAACCTGTTGTAGCGTGTCAGCCTCTTTTATTTTTTGATCTTTTTTCTTTAAAGGAGCCGTGCTATCTTTCTTCTTAGCCGCAGCCTCGGCTTTAGGAGCGTAAAAGACAACGGCCCTTTTGCTTGTGGCTTCCTCTAAGGCCTGTCTGGATTTAGTTCTCAAATCTTCAAGAGTGCCACCAAGATCGGAACGGCAAACGCCCATCAATAACTCAACTTTAGAGGCTTCTTTTTCAGACTTCCTGATTTCCAAAGCATTAACAGACTCCCACACGCGTAAAACAACATTTTTAGCCGAATTTTTTTGCAGATTGGCAATATAAATGATAAACTCATTATCACCTATCCGCGCCACAAAGTCATCGCCGCGCAAAGCGTTGTCGAGCGCTTTGGCCGTTCTCTTCAAAGCTCGATTTTTGTATTTGCCGCCCATCGATTCGTGAATAGCCTCCAAATTAGCAATTTTAGCCGTAATAATGCAAAAAGGCTCACTTTTAACACGCGCTTCAATCGCAACCCCCGGCAGATAGGAGGTGTAATAATCCAAATTAAATACACCGGTCAAACTATCGCGTCTGAGACGCTCAACTTTGTCTTCTTCATCATAATAAATAATCTGGAGCAAAATTGTAAACGTAAAGAAAAAGGTAATGAAATTAGAAATTGCCAGCGGCCAAGCTTCGATAAATACGCCATAAGCAAACCAACAAATAAGCGCCAGACTATACATCATATACATATAGCTCGAAAGACCGGAAATATTTTTGGTCAGCAAAATCCTTACGCTTTGGATAGCAAACGCAGCGACAGTTGCAATTGCGGCGGCATACCCAATATATTGATACAATGTCTCTTCCGCAAAGAGAATGTTCAAGAAATCATAAATAGTATCAAACAAAGTCTTCATCTCCCTATAATAACAATATAATCAAGATAACCATAAACAATTAATATTTTATAAAAAAGATAATAAAAAAAGATAATAAAAAATAAATCCGGCATCAGTAAAAAAATTATTGACTTAGAGTATACTTTAAGAATTATCGTATAGTCGATAAAATGATATAATTAAAAAGCGAGGATAATATGAAGATGTTTACGATTTTTGGATCCGCAGTCATCGGGGCTTTGGTAGCCGCCGTGGCTACCCATTATTTGTATCCGAAGAAGAATATTGGCGGTCTTCAGCCATTGACGACAGAATGGGACAAAACCTTTGCCAAAAGCGACAAGGTCGATACCCACAAGGTCATTTTCAAAAACCGTTTTGGCATTCCGTTGGTTGGCGATTTGTATATGCCGAAAAACAAAAAAGCAAAACGCCTGCCGGCAATTGCCGTTTCCGGTCCGTTCGGCGCGGTAAAAGAGCAAGTCTCTGGGCGCTATGCCCAGACTATGGCCGAAAGAGGATTCGTCACATTAGCGTTCGATCCATCGTTTACCGGCGAGAGCGGTGGTTTGGTTCGCGATGTTGCCTCTCCGGATATTAACACCGATGATTTCAGTGCCGCGGTGGATTATCTGATAACTCTGCCGGAGGTTGATTCAGAAAAAATCGGCATCATTGGTATCTGTGGTTTCGGTGGTTTTGGTCTGAATGCGGCGGCTCAGGATACACGTATCAAGGCCACTGTAACTTCAACCATGTACGACATGACTCGTGTTACCGCTTGGGGCTACAACGATTCGATGTCGGAAGAAGACTTATACAAAATGCGCAAAAGCTTAAATGACCAGCGCACGCAAGATGCCCAAAACGGAACTTATGCCAAAGCCGCGCCGTTGCCGGATAAAATTACCGGAGATGAGCCGCAGTTTGTTAAAGACTATATTAATTTTTACAAAACGCCGCTTGGTTTCCACAAACGTTCCATCGGTTCTAACGGCGCTTGGAACGCCACTTCAGCTTTGTCTTTAATAACGCAGCCGATTTTGGCTTACAGCCATACCATCAAAAATCCGGTTTTGATGATCCACGGCGAAAAGGCGCACAGCCGCTATTTCTCGGAAGATGCTTTCAAAAAACTGACCGGAGCCAACAAAGAGCTTATGATTATACCAAACGCCAATCACACCGATTTGTATTACAAGATGGACGTGATTCCGTTTGATAAGATTGAACAATTTTTCAAACAAAATTTATAATAGAAAGGAAAAAAACATGAGCAATAAAAAAGCATTAGTGGCCTGTTTCAGTGCCAGCGGCGTTACCGAGCAGGTCGCCGAGCGTTTGGCTCAAGCAGCCGGCGCAGATTTGTTTCGTATCATTCCGGCGCAGCCTTATACCGAGGCCGATTTAAATTGGCAGGACAAACACAGCCGCAGCTCAGTTGAGATGAACGATAAAAGCTGCCGCCCAGCAATATCTTCAAGAGTTGAAAATATGGGCGCTTATGATGTTGTGTTTGTCGGTTTTCCGGTTTGGTGGTACCGCGAGCCGTCGATTATTGACACCTTTATGGAAGCTTATGATTTCAGCGGCAAAACCGTTGTTCCGTTTGCTACCTCAGGCATGAGCCCGATTGGCGATTCCGGTAAAAATATGCAGGCCTTGGCGCCCAAAGCAAAAGTTTTTGTCGGAAAACGTTTTCCGGAAAATGTATCATCGGATGAGCTCAAAATTTGGGCAGCCGAATGGCTGTAATCTAAACACAGGGACAAAATAAAAACACCCGCGGCAGTTACGCAGCGGGTGTTTTTGCATACCCTGAAGTATCAATGAACAGTAATATCGCCGGTGATCATAATTTTCCGCATTTAACTCTGATATTGACAATACGGCGGAAGTTCAATTAGCATATAGCAGAAACGAAAAGGGTTTTATGATGACAAAGTACAGAATTATCGGCAATATGACAGGCAATTCTATGGATGCCATAGATTTGGTTTTGACCGATTTTGATGGCAGCCGCATGACGGACATTTGCAACCATACCAAACCGTATAGTAAAGATATGCAGACAAAGGTTGAAGATTTACGCCGCCGCGTGCAGGAAAAAAATTGTGCCGAAATTACATCCGATCCGTTTTTCTGGAAAGTTCATGATGAATATATCAGACAGGTCGCCGCTTGTATTGAAGCAATGTGCCAAGATAATCAAATTGACAAATCAACAATAACCGCTATCGGATTTCATGGCAAAACATTAGACCATAATCCGCCGTCCAAGGCGCGTCGTGACGGCTCCGAGCCCTATACCTTGCAAATAGGGTCGGGGCAAATGCTGGCTGATTTAACCGGCATTCCGGTAGTATATGATTTTCGCTCAGATCTATTGATGGCCGGTTTTGACGGCGCGCCGCTGGCACCGCTGCACAATGCGCATATTGCCATGATTGAAGGCGATGGCTGTTATTATAACGGCGGCAATACCTCTAATTTTAGCATCGTAATTGACGGCAAAGCGATTATTGCGGCAGATGCCGGCCCCTGCAACGAATACATTGATGCCTATATCCGCCGCCATACGACAGAGCTTTATGATCGCGACGGTCGGATTGGGCGGTGCGGTCGGCCGGATATGTCGTTGCTGCAATATATGTTTGATTGCGGTCGACACTATTACGAGGCGCCGCTGCCCAAATCGGGCGATCCGGCTTATTATCATACGGAGCAGATTTTTGCCGAAATTGCAGCCCGTAATATTAAATTGGAAGATGCCGTTCGCAGTTTTGAATATTTTGCCGCATATATAGCAGTCTATGCATTGACCAACCTGCCGAACGATATTTCCCTGCCATCGTCGTTTATCTTGTTTGGAGGCGGCTGGAAAAATCCGCTTGTAAAAGAAGCTTTAACGGATTTACTGGCGGGGAATGGTTATGTTTTGCCGGAACATCAAGCGGCTTTTCATCAGTTGACGGCTTCATTCAAAAGTGCGCCGCAAATCAGATTTTCTGCCTTTGGTGATTACATGGAGGCGCGTTTGTTTGCTGATATGGCGCGTTATCGCCTAGAAAACAAGCCATGGCAGCTTCCCGAAACAACAGCCGTCGGCGCTGATATCGTTTGCGGCCGAATTGCTTATCCCTCTGCCGTGTCGTTGGTGCAATATGCCGATGCCGTTAATCGTGCCGCCAAAGGCTGGCAATCATCTTTTTCGCAAGCTACTCCGAAGAAGTCTGTCGGCAGCGGCAACCTTCCAGATGGTCATTGATAAAACCGGTGGCCTGCAAAAAAGAGTAGCAGATCGTCGGGCCGCAGAATTTAAAACCGCGTTTTTTCATATCGCGGCTCAAGGTTCTAGATTCCGCCGAACAAACGGGAATTTGGCTCAAAGACGAAAAGTGATGCACAATCGGTTTTTGCTCTGGCAAAAACGACAGAACATAGTCATAAAAGCTGCCGAATTCTTTTTGCACTTCAAGAAACAGTCGGGCATTATGGATTGCCGCCGCGATTTTAAGACGGTTTTTGATAATGCCGTTACACTGCAGTAGCCGCTCAATATCGGCCGATGTCATCTGAGCCACTTTGTTGGCCTTAAATTGGCAAAACGCCTGTCGGTAGGCATCGCGTTTGCGCAAAACGGTTATCCACGACAAACCGGCCTGAGCGCCCTCCAGCAGCAAAAATTCAAACAATGTGTCGTCATCATAAACCGGACGCCCCCATTCCTCATCATGGTAGCGGACGTATAAAGGATCTTGTCCGCACCAGCCGCAGCGCCCGTCAACAAAATCTTGCATCTTGTTTTAAGATTGAATAAATACCGGTTCGGTAAATACGGCACACATCTGGCGCTGCAGACGTTTGCATTCCCTGAGACAATCGCTGAAGTTCTGATAGGGTGTCGGTAACACGGTATCATTGAGTTTAACATACCACATATCTTTATCCTTTCGTCAATTAGCTGTTTCCAATATAGTTGCGCCAAAGCAGAATAATAATTTGAACAACAGGCAAAATTTTCAGGCGCCGCTGTTTTTAAAAATTAAAAAATCCATATATCTTTCCAGAGCAATCCAATAACGGGATTGGGCATTTCCTTTCGCGCGGAGATGTTGCGAGAGCTCTTTAAGAGTTTGAGGATTATCAATCTCCCAAACATTAACATTAACGCCGGACTGCCTGAGCAGGCTGTTCAGATAGCTAACATAGCTTGTTGCACTGTTGGCAGCGTATTTTTTAGGACTGTCATATTGCAGATAATGAGCAAACGCCTGTTGCTGACGTTCGTCATCCGACAAAGAGCGAAACAAAATCGGTGTTTGCGGCAGTCCGAGGTATTTGTCTTTCTGAGTTGCGGCAACCAGATAGCATGATTTTATAAAGCTTTTGCAGGCACCGTCGACAACATCGCCGGTACTAGACAGACGGCTGTCGCCGCGACCGTAAACGGATATTATATCAAGCAGCATTCCGGCCTCATCCAGCCATGAGGTCAGTTCCGGATCTCCTAAAAAAGCTGCCTGTGCTGCCGCTTCAACATCCCCAAGATTGGCCAATTCTTGCGGACATTTAAAATTCTCTCTTTCTTTCAAAATCTTAGCCAGCAAAGCGCCATTTTCACTTAAATCGGAATCAACGGCATTTAGTTTGCGAATAATAACCGGAGGCACGATTCCTTCCTCAAGAACAAAGCGGCACCAATGATGAAGCATAGAATTGTTATCCATAGATTTCTCCTTATATTATATAATTATAAACTATAAAATTATAAAAATCAATATAAAATTATGATGTTTTATAAAAATCTTGACATTTTTATAAAATAATGTTATACAATATACCGTAATATAAATTTTACGGAGGTATTAGATGGAAAAAGATTTGTCTTTTGAAAAATTTTTGCATCTTGAGAACTTCTGGCAGGGCAAGCCGGATGACGCAAGTGTTCGTCTGGCCTACGCTAAGGTCTCGTCTTATCTTTTGCAAAAAGAGGGAATTAATATCGCCAAAGTCCGCGACCCGCAGCTTATCGGCTCTTTGGCTGCCAAACTGGCGTCATCGGCCGAATTTATGCCCGATGATAGCGCTTTGCGGCAACAATGCCTGCAGGTTTTGGCACGCTTTTCTGACTATATAAATTATATAAAGTCTTAAAAAGAATTTACATTTTAGCTTTAAGTTGCTAAAACAATCTTTGTCATCGTCTGAGATGACGCAAAAGTGGATTTATTAACCGACTTGTCCCGCTTTTAAGAGGACTAAAAGGAGATTTAGCTATGACAATTAAATTTTTTGCTCGGGCGGAAGATCCTGCCGATCATGACTTAAACGAATTTTTCAATCATCTGGATTTAATTTTGCGGCATCAGGATTTTATTTTGGCCACGCCGGAATTAAGCCGTATTCACTTGAAAGGCTGCGGCGCCTTTCCTTTGTATGTGTCGTCAATATCATTGACCGTTGGCGAGTTGTTGCAGCTTTGGGAGCAAACCGCCTGGCGTCAGGAGGATAAATATTTTTTCTCCATCACCGGCAGCCCGCTTTCCGGTGGCAATTCATCGCGTTATTGGAGTCGCAAAAAAGGTCTGGCTCATTGTCGCACGGCGGTTTTTAGCGCACAATTCCGAGCGGCGCTTTCTCTGCGGCAAACCGGTTCGCCGGTTTTCGGCCTCGTGACGCCGGTAGATGTTCCGCCGCAGCCGTTTTCGGAACTGACCATCGGTGATTTGCTGGCGGCGCTGGAGACGCGGGAAAAATAACCAGTATATAAAAAAAGAAAACCGTGCTCGGCCAAAGCGGAGCGCGGTTTTCAAAAATATATTATGGCTAAAGAAGGTATTCGTTCTCAAGCTCGGGAGTGTACCAAGCGACACCATAGATGTCCCTGATAAAATTTTTTGACAAAGTAACGTGTTTGAAACTGTTATCAACAACTTCAAAGGTTACCTTGTTGCCGCAGGGCACCCGACGTGCGGGATAAATCTGACGGCTCAACTCGGGCAGGGATACCGGTGAGTAAAAGCGCCTTTCGCAAAGGTCAACAAACAGATTGCTGCCCTTGATGATGAGACCGGCACGATACTCACATTTTGTTGATGTCAACACCTCAATGACCCCCCAGGAGATTTTTTTGCCGCGCAGATTGAACACGGTCTTAAGAAATTCAAAAGCTTTCATATTTTTTTTATAATTTTAATTAATAATCATTTTAGCGGCAAACAACATAGCACGATTCGCGTGTTTTGTCAATATTTTCATTTATTGACAAATTTTGTCCGAAAAGTTATAATAAAAATATCAAAAGCGATGGCTTTTTTATCCAAAAGGAGCATACCATGGCGCAGCAAAAACAATCCAAAAAATCCTCCCCGCAGCCGGGCAGCAATTATCAGGCTCTGATTAACCGTATTTATTATGCCAACCGGCTGATAAAAATTTATGATATTTGCAATTTTTGCGACGGGCTGGATAAAAATTCGGAAGCGTTCAAAGAATATAAGGCCGAGCTGGTTGAATTACAGAAAAAAAAGCTAAAAGCCTTTGAAGACGATAGATTTTTTGATGAAGGCGTCGCCGCCGAGGTTAAATTGCAGCAAGCCGGCGTTTTGGATGAAAACAGCAGCCTCAAAAACGATGACGAATTACTGGCAATTATACGCGGCAAAGCTTTACACGCCCGTGATGAGCAATTAGCTTCATTGAGAAATTTATTTGCAGACCCGAGAGCCGAAAAAGATTTTGCCGATTTCTTAAAGAAGAACAGCCTCGGCGATTTGCAAAAGATTATTGATAACCCCAAACGCGGCAACGCCATAAAACTGCGCGAAAATATGTCAGCGGATTATGCTGTTTATAAAGCAACCCGCAAAGAACACCCGCTGATTGCCCCAAATGCTGCCTCAATCGAAAGTCAGATAGCCGCCGCCGGAAGCATAGACATTTACGCTCCGGAAAATGAGAAAGTTAATAACGAATTGCGTAAGCATTTCAATACCGATGAAAACAGCAAAAAGAAATTTTTAAAAATGATGGGGACTTTGCTGGGACTTGGCGAAAATCTGCATCACAATCCGTCAATTGTTGACAATGCCTACTACGTTCGCCTCCGCGAACTTAGCGGCAATCCGTCGCTGTCTGATGAAACAATTCGGCAGACGGCAAAGCAGGCGTATACCGCAGTGGCAGAAGGTTTATGGTTTTACAAAAACCAATCGGCCAATCCGGATAAAAACAGCAGCAAAGAAAATTATATTAAAACCAACATTAGTTCGTGGATTAAGTCGTTGAAGTTAGGTAAAAACGATCTTCCGAAATTAGCGCTGCTGTCGCCGTCTGAGGAAAGAGACTACAAAACCGCCAACGAGTTGCGTCAGGACGAAATTGCCAAAAAACATATTTCCATTCACCATAAAATTCCCGAAAAATACCATGCCATGCTTCCTGATCCGACAGACCGCTTTACCATAAACGATATATCAAATATGGAAATGGTCATCGGCGGCATTTTGCATGACGATTTACACAAAGACGACCGCAAAAATATGATTAGGCTCTATGCCGAAAAAGACAATGGCATTTTACGGGCGCCAAACGGCGATATGAATCCCAAACATGCGCGCAGAGTATCTTTGGATATTCCTGAACCTGAGCCAATTGCAAAACTGCGTCCGAAACCGGCTAACGCGGTAGCAGAAGTCCGGACAAGCCCTGTATGGGCCAAATCGGCTGACCGCACGGCATCGTAATATATGATTTCAACCATCTTATTCATTATGATGATCCACATTAACTGTGTTTTCCGGAACAGGCGAATCAACAGCCAACCCAACAAAAACCGGTGTCTTTCCGGATTTGACAGCTTCCTCAATTTTTTCTTTATATGCAGAAGTTGAAGGCTTGTCCCTCCACGAATACCCGCCATCAGAATACGCCACGCCTTCTTTTTCCAGAAGCTTTCTAATCTCCTTCATCTCCAAATCGGCGCCTACTCTAAGTCAATAGATTTTTCAGGATTTGAATAAAGAATAAAATTTTTTTCAAATCTCTTGAATCTGCCAAACAGACTTCCTAACTGATTCTATAGCAAAAGATGTCAAATAACGGATTAAAAAGGAGATTGAAAATGTCAAACGAAATTATGAATCGTAAAGAACGCCACAACACACCGCTGCGTTATGGTTTTAATAATGAGTTTAGTGATCTGATCAACAGCTTTTTCGGCAATATGCTCGATCTGCCGTTGGAAGCGCCGGCAGCCCTGCGCCAGAGCATGCCCAAAGTCGAAGTTGAGGAGAACGAAAACGATGTTGTCGTTTCGGCTGAAATGCCGGGAATTCCGGAAAACAACATTGATTTGGAAGTTTCTTCCGACGGCTACTTAACCATCAGCGGCGAAAAGAAACAGGAAAAGAAAGAAAACCGCAAGGGAAGTTATTTCTCCGAGTTTTCTTACGGCTCCTTCAAACGGACAATTCCGCTGCCGTGGGATCTGAAGTTTGATGACGCCAAAGCCGATTACAAAGACGGTGTCTTAAAAGTTTTGTTCCCGAAATCGCAAAACGAACAGGGCAAAAAGAAAAAAATTTCCATCAGCCACAAATAATTGTTTGATTCAAAACGATAAAGTGCCCCTCTTGAATAAAGAGGGCGCTTTTGTTTTAAGCATATACGGCCAGTCCGACAACGGCACTTATCAGCATAATCCATACCGGTCCGATTTTAAACCGCCGCAGCAAAATAAAAGAACCGACAGCAATAAAAAAAGCCCAGATATCAAATTGAGCAACGGTAAAACTCAGTTTATTATGTCCGGTCAGCGCCAGCAGCAGAATCCCGCTACCGGCCGCACCGATAAGCCCCGTAGCGATGGATTTGAGCCCGCGCAAAACAGTCATCACAGTGTTGTTGTCGCGGTGATGGTTAAAAAACACATAACAGACCAACGAGATAACAAATCCTGAAATCACACAGCTGACGGTTGCTACGATCGCGCCTAAAAATCCGGCAACTTTAAGTCCAGTAAAACTTGAGGCATTAATGGCCAGAGGCCCCGGAGTCATCTGCGAGATGGTGATGATATCGGTGTATTCTTTTAAGCTTAGCCAATGATATTGATCGACCAGCAAATCTTCAATCAGCGCGATAATGGCATAACCGCCGCCGATGCTGAAAGTGCCGATTTTCCAAAAATTAATCGCCAGGTCAATAAGTGTATCCATCATTTTTAAGCTCCGTCTTTATGGCAGATTCGCACAAACAGGGTATAAGTAATTACGGAAACAATAATCAGCAAGATAGCATTAACGTTGAAGACAAATGCTGCGGCAAACACCGCCAGCATCAAGAAAATGCCGAGCGCCTCTTTATTGCGGACAACATTTTTACCCATATCAATCACCACATTGATCATAAGTGCTGCAATCGCTGCCGTCATACCTTTGAGTGCGGCATTGACCTGCGGATTATTAACCAGCTGTTCGTAGCAAATCGCCACAACCGACATAATGATCAGCGGCGGCAGAATGGAACCCACACAGCTAACCGCTGCGCCGATAAATCCGGCTATCCGGTAACCGGTCAAAGCCGCCATGTTAATCGCAATTGCGCCGGGCGCCGATTGTGCCACCGCGGCCATTTCCATCAAATCATCAAAAGAAAAAACTCTTTTGTCATCAATAAATTGCTTTTTTATTAATGGAATAATCACATAACCGCCGCCGACGGCCAGACAGCTGATAATGACATTGGCCCTAAAAAGCCAAAACAAACGATACCAAAGGCTTCTATCCAGCATTTCTTGATTCTCAAAATTTTGGAGCAATAAAACACTTGAATTTTAAATATAGGCGTGTAACTCTTAAAAAACAATAAATGATTCTCAACCCTAAAGAGGAGAAAATAATGCTCAGATATTTGCTCTGTATATTGCTGACCGCAGTCGTCATCGGATTAGCCGCCGGCGGTGTCCATTTGTGGCGCGTTGCGCAAAAAAATGCAAAAGAAATGGCGCCCTATGCCGGAGCTCCGGTTGGCATAACCAAAAATCTGGGGCGGGTTTTGGTGGTTTATTATTCATTGAGCGGACACACAAAGGATATTGCCGAACGTATTGCATCAAAAGCCAGAGCTGATATTTATGAAATAAAGACCAAAGAAAAATTAAATACAACACCATGGTATTATCTGACTTTGCGCCGGCAGCTCAAAACTGAAAATTACCCTGGGTTGGCAGGTGCGTTGCCCGATTTTTCAAAATACGACACAGTGTTTGTCGGCGCGCCGGTTTGGTGGTATACGATAGCAACACCGGTGTTGTCATTTTTGCGGCAGGCCGATTTCGGCGGTAAAAAGGTTGTTCCTTTTTCGACGCAGGGCAGCAACTACGGCACTTTTTTTGAAGATTTTGCCTCAAAAGCCAAAAATGCCAAAATAGGAAAGGGCGCCTCATTTAACAATCTGCCAGATAAATACAGCGCTCAGGTTGACAACAAAATAGCCATATGGCTGAACAGTTTGTAAATATGCGGGCAATACGTTTCGTTACTCTGGTCATATCCTTGACAGCATTGGCAGCGGCTTATAAACATTATTTTATTATAAGTCTGCTGCTTTGTGCCGGCTGCTTATTATTGCTGAGCATATCAACAATATTGCAGCTCAAAGGAAAATCAACAGAAACTACTGAGAACAAAGCTGCCATGGGGAGCCTGATGGCAGCATCACAAATTACGCAAAAAAATAGCTCAAAAAGTCGAACGTAAAAATATCCTGCTGAACGATGAACAAATAAAGAAAATAAAGCTCAAAATGTTAGGCGGAAAAGGTCGGTAATCGCTTTTTTTGTTTTGGGCTACATCATCAGCGTTTTCATATTTTGCTTAAGCCAGAGTTCAATCCCTTTTCGTGCTGTCAGGCGAAATTTTTCAATCAGTTTTGGGTTTTCGGTTTCAAGATAATAGGCGATTTCGGCATCGGTCATTTCTTCAATGTAGTCGGCAAAGGCAAAAATCAGATTGACTTTGCGCGGCCAAACCCCGTCATTGACAAAGATATTATCTTCAAAATCAAAAAAAACAGTATTAAGAATAAAAGTTAATTGCTCATCAGTCATTGTATTTTTCCGTTGTTAATATACAACAATAAACAGCAAAAAGAATACAAAGTCAATATAGCAATGTCTTTTTACAATATGCGTGGATAATTAAGAATTGACTTTAAGTCAGTCGGTGCGAAACAAAAATAATCTTACCGCAAATATCAAGTTTCTTATAGTCGGCAATCGTCCACGAACGATAAGCTTTATTGTCGGAAGAAACATCAATAGATTTATCAAAAGGATTAATTTGCAGTCGCCGGATCAAAACATCGCTTCCGGCATTCAAAAGATATATCCCATCAGCCGAAGGCGTGCTGCACGATGTATCAAGCCAGAGCATATCTCCGGGATTGATGGTGGGAACCATGGCTTCTCCGGAAGCTTTTAGAATCTTGATATATTCAGGTTTTGTCTGCGTATAAACAGCAGCCGTTTTCGGCGTCATTAAAATTTGACCAATAACATTCTTTTTTAATTGCTCAAAACGTCCTCTTCCTGAGGCATCCATATCAATAACATCAAAAGAGAGCAAGGATTCCGTTTTGTTTTTTCCCAGATTGAATAAACTGGAAATAGTATCGAGCTTGTCTTGTATCAAAGTCGACGGCAGTGGAAAATCACACAAATCCTGCTCTGAGACATCAAGTATTTTGGCGAGTTTTCTGCGAGTATTTTCATCCAAACGCTTGGGCGAATGTCTTTTAATAAAATGGAACAAATAAGTGGAATTTTTGCCTATTTGCAGCGAAAGAGCATTCAGGCTGATACCCTTTTCTTTGACTGTTTTTTCTAAAAAATTTCTAACCTGCTGCAGCTTATCCATCAAACACACTCCCAAACACCGTTAAAACACAAGAGAACTATATGGCAATTTTACAACTTTGTAAACAGGTTTTGTTCTTTTAAAAATTTACATTGACTTTACACCGGCAAGCATTGTAATAATACAATAATAGGAGGGGCTCGAAAATGAAACACAAGCAATACACCGACAGAGAGGATGCTTTAGCCAAAGGTTTGATCAAAAAAAACGGTTGTTTTTATAAGCAAACACTGCTGGAAATTTGGCACAACAAAGGATGGCTGGAACTCAAAAATTCACGCTACGGTGCAGATGATAGACTGCGTTTTGGTTTAAAATTTATGCTGGATTATCATCTGGCGAATCGCTTTAAGTTACATTCAGGATTTATTTTTAACGACAAAATCGATTCGTCTGTTAAAAACGAAAGTATGGAATCGCTAGATGCCCAAAATCGCTATCGTCGAGCTGTCCGCTCGGTTCCACCAGAATTTTGGCCGGTTGTCAGGCGCGTCTGTCTTGAGGAAAAAGAGCCGATAGTTCCTCCGCAGCTTAGCGAACGCCAAAAAACATATTTTTATTTTTTATGCCGGATAGATTTGTGCCGTGGTCTGGATCGCATTATCGAAACATATACTAAAAGTTGAAAATATATAAATATTATAATTAAAACTTTACATAAGCAACAATATATAATACAAACAATGTGTTAATTTTAAATAAGGACGATAAATATGGACTTTGTTGAAATTTATACGCTGTTATTTCTGGCTCTAAATTTAATTAACCAACTTAAATTGGGCTACTTATCCACACATATAATTTGTAGTATAGCCATTGAAATTCCTATACTTGGAAGAGTTTTTATGTGGTGGTGAAAAAAAATTATGCTTTCCCCCTATTGACATATCCGTCGGGTGGATGTATAAAACCAAGTATAGTGAGAAAGTGGGTCAAAAACTTTCTCACTTTTTTATTGTCGTTGTAAAAACTTTTGATATGCTAATTAAAAGGAGTTTTTATGGGATTAGCAACGCCCGTCAAATATCAGAGTGTTTCTGCAATGGAGCGCAAAATTGAAAAGTATTTTGTTGAGCGCGCCAATCATAAGGTAGAAATTTACAACGCTAAAAAGGGTGAGGTAGTAGAAATTTCCGAACAAGCACCGTTGCACTTAACTGGCTTATGTGATTATCTCGGAATTTCAAGCAAAGAACTAGATGAATACCAAAAAAAACCGGAATTTGCAGAGCTTATCCGCCGAGCCAGAAAAAAATGCGAGGCTTATTTAGTCGACCAGTGCGTCCGTCTGCACAAGGCAGATTTTATTTTAAAAAACAATTTTCCGGCCGACTGGCAGGATAATGCCGACAACCTTTTAAACGAAGAATTAAAAAAAGTTTTGGTTGAATTTGTAACCAAATAAAAAAGGAATCCAGAATGAATAATCAGACGATAATTGCTCGGATACCCCGAGCATTTGCGCCTTTGCTGACTGAGCATTGGCGCATTAAATTTTATTATGGCGGCCGCGGCGGAGGAAAATCTTACGCCTTTGCAGACAGCCTGCTGATTAAAGGGCGCATGCAAAAGCTCGTAATTGCCTGCCTGCGTGAAGTTCAGGACAGTATTAAAGATTCGGTTTACCGCCTGTTGTGCGACCGCATAGCTTTTTACCAATTGAATGATTATCAAATCAGGGAAACCAAAATTGAGAACAAAATTACCGGAACACAATTCATATTTAAAGGACTGCGTGATCAGGATATCCAAAAAATAAAATCACTTGAAGGAGTTGATATCGCGTGGATTGAAGAAGGGCAGAGCATCTCCAAAAAATCGTGGGATATCCTGTCGCCGACTATCCGAAAAGATGGATCGGAAATCTGGATTTCTATGAATCGGGAGGAGGAAAATGATCCATTATGGATTTTGCTGGCGGCAGCACCGGACGAACGCACTTTGGTGCGCCGCGTTAATTATGATGATAATCCTTTTTGTCCTGAGGAGCTAAAATTACAAGCCGAAAAATGCCGCAAAGAAGCACCGGATGACTATATGCACATCTGGCTTGGGCAGCCGCTGGTTCAGGGAGCGGCAAAACTGATTGCACCTCAGATGGTCCGACGAGCTTTTGAAGCCAAAATATCATCAACCGATTCGCCGCTGATTATCGGATTGGACATAGCGCGTTTCGGCGATGATCGAACGGTTTTTTGTTTTCGGCGCGGTCGCTGGTGTCTGAAATTTGAAACCTTAAACAAACAGGATATCGTCAGCATAGCTAACTATTGCCAAGGTATTATTGCAGATTATGCGCCGGCCAGAATATTTTTGGATGCCGGCGGTGTCGGCGGCGGAGTTTATGATATTCTTGCCTCCAGAGGATTCCGTGATATTATCCGTGCGGTAAATTTTGGCGCCAAAGCCATTTTGGAGGAGCGTTATGCCAACCGCCGCGCCGAAATGTGGAATAATGCCGCTGTCTGGCTCAATCAGGAGCTTCCGGTGCAGCTGCCGCCAGATGAAGATCTGTTAAACGAACTCTGTTCGGTCAACAAAAAATATGATGCCAGAGGAAGACTGTTGCTTGAGAGCAAAGAAGATGTCAAAAAAAGATTAGGGCGTTCGCCGGATAAGGCGGACGCTTTTGTTTTAACTTTTGCCGAACCGGTTTATGACCTTGGCAAAACCAAGACTTTCGGCCGAGGACATGTTGTCATAGAAGACATGTTCGCCGAAGTTGGCGAAAGCAAATGGTAAAGCCTGTGTAATAATAAATAAGGAGACAAAATATGATTAAAGCAATTAGCGATCGGGTTTTTATCCGGCTTGAGCCGGATAAAGAAAAAACCTCCGGCGGCATCATCCTTGCCGACGATTATCACCGTAGCCGAACCGTCGGATGGGTTGAAAGCGTCGGTAATGCCGTAACTTCAGTCAAACAGGGAGATAAGGTTCTTTTTCATATCTTTGACGATTTACCGTCTTGTGATGAGGATGTCGTTGTCGTCAGGGAAAGTTCAATTTTGGGAGTATTTGAAAATGAGCAAACAAAATAATAAAATTCAAGAAGCAGAAGTAAGCGAATGGCTGGAAAAAATAACCAGAGCCGAAAACAAGTGGTGCGATTATCATCAGTTGGTAAAGGATATTCGTCGCTATTATCGCAATGAGACCAAAAGCGATAAACAAAATATCTTTTGGTCTTCAATTGAAACCTTAAAGCCTTTTTTATATTTTAAGCAGCCGCGTCCTTATATTGAAAGAAAAGATAAAACAACGGACAAGATCTCAAATATGGCTTGTCGCATTTTGGAAAAAGCTCTTGATTGGGATCTGGAACAGTTTGATTTTGACAGTGTTATCAAATACGCACGCAACGATTTTTTGCTTGGCGGTATGGGCGTTGTTATTGAACGCTATCGCCCGAAATTCGGCCTGATAGAAGATATGTCGGGCAGTCCGTTGGAAATAAAGACCGAAGAGATTGTTACAACGGAATATATCGATCCGCTGCACTTCATAGCCGATTCGGATAAGGTAGGAATTTGGGAAGATTGCGGTTGGTTTGCGCTTCGTCAATATATGAGCTTGGATGAAGTTGTATCAAATTTCGGTAAAGAGATTGCGGCTTCTTTGTCTTTTGAAGGCGACAAAAAAAATAAATCAATAGAGATTTATGAAATTTGGGATAAACAAAGCGGACGCACTTTGTACTTGAGCAAATCATGTCCGCAACATTTTCTAAAAGTTATTGATAACATTTTTTCCCTAACCGGATTTTATCCGCTGCCCAAACCTCTTTTGGCAACCTGCACCAACGACAGCTTGATACCGGTCCCGGATTATGCTCAGATTAAGCCGCTTTTGGATGAGCTTGATGGCGTTACGGCGCGTATGGAAAGGACAATGAAAGCTCTTAAAATAT
Organism: uncultured Alphaproteobacteria bacterium; assembly: GCA_944393715.1. Taxonomy (GTDB): domain Bacteria; phylum Pseudomonadota; class Alphaproteobacteria; order RF32; family CAG-239; genus CAZU01. Next base: position 21,185 of record CALYBB010000024.1, on the reverse strand, counting down.
CCGGCTGTTATGACAATGCCTTTCCGGAACTTGGCAACATTTTGAACAAAGATGTAACTTTGGTTGCCGTATCGGACTTTGATCGCCTGAAATCAGCCGGAGGCATTAAAAATATTGTTGATTTTATGCCGATAGATCAATATATCATGGCGCTTCAATCTTTAGCTCAACGTCGGCAGGATTTGATTAATTCCGTTTATGAAATAACCGGTGTCAGCGATATCATGCGCGGCAGTTCAAAGGTTGGTGAAACCGCCACAGCGGTAACCCAAAAAACCAATTTTGGCACACTTCGCAATCAAGACCGTCAAAATGATATGCAGCACTTTATTGTCGGACTATTTAAAATTAAAGCCGAGATCATCTGCGAATGCTTTGATGCCGACAAGCTGCGGTTTTTTCTGCCTGTTTCCGAAAGAAATACACCGGAAGCTTATGCTGCGGTTAGATTGCTTAAGACAGATAAATTGCGCGGCATGATATTAGGTGTTGAAAGCGATGTTTCTTTCAATGAAGATCTTCGTAGTGAAAAGAACCTAAAAGCAATAAACACCATTCACACCATGATTGGTCAGGCTTTTAATATCGTCAGCAAACAGCCGGCGCTGTTAGATGTTTATCGCCAGATGATTGGCAGTGTTGTTGCGGGATTAACCAATGCACGTCAGTACGAAAGCATATTAAGCAGCAGTTTTGATAAAATTGCCGCTGAATTATCCGCTCCGGATCCGGTTGTAGAATCACGGCCGGATACTCAATTGTTGTCATTGGGATTGCAACAGCAAAAAAACGCTTGGGATTACCAAATCAAAAAAGAGCAAAATGAATTGAAAAAAGCGGAACTGTTGCTGCAGCAGCAACAGAATATAACCGAAAATCGGTTTGATAACAAACAACTTGAAATACAAACGGCACTAAAAGCCGCCGGCAAATAATCAAAACCTTCATTAAATCAATGAAGGTTTTTTTATAAGTATTCACCAAAAATCGGAAAGCATACGTAAATGACGTATTTTACCAAGAATTTTTCGGCAGAAGTTCTTCTGCCGGATGGAACGGTCGCTGTCTCGGCTAAAGACATTGATCGTTATCTGCGCGCCAATCATCTGGCGCTGCAGTCTGATTATTCTGCCGAATATATGCAAAATATCCGACAGAATAATGAAAAAAATCAGCAAAAAGAAATTTTTGCCGAGATTGTTCAACAATACAAAAAGAGGATATGGAATGAGTGAAGTAAGAAAAGAACTTGAACGCGTTGCTCGTGAATTGGAAATTGATAAGGCTCCAAAAAGTTCAAGATCAATTTCTGCGGGGAACGATAATTCAGCAAAAAACAAAAGCGGTGATGAATATTTGTCTGCGCCTGCGGGATATTCAAAAGAATATGCTGAAACCTTTGCTTCTTTATCGCCCGAATGGCGTAAATATTTATGTGTCCGCGAACAGGAAATTGAGCGGGGCTTCGATGATCTGCGCCATCGGATCGGAGCGTATCAATGGTTAGAAGATGCCTATGCCACGCGTGCCGATGAGCTGCGCGGTTATGGCATTAAATCCGCACGAGAATGGCTGGACAATATGATTCGCATAGATGAAATGCTGAGCCGCAAGCCGGCTGATACGGTTAATATGCTGGCGGCGGCTTATCATGTCGGCGGCGGTTCAATGCCGTTTCGGGCGGCAGATGGCAAATCGGCACAGCAGATATCGGCAGCTCTGGCCGATAAAATGGTGCAAAAACAGGTGGAAGAATTTGCCGCAGCGCAGGATGCTGAAGGCAGGGCAAAGCACCCGTTTTTTCGCGAAGTCGTCAGGGATATGTACGATCTTTTACAAAAAGGTCTGGCAGATAACCTTGATGATGCTTACGAAGCCGCAGTGTGGTTTAACGCCTCCACTCGCGACAAACTGATTGCAAAACGTTCCCAAGAAGCTCTCGAACTCAAAAGCAAAGACGCTTTAAAATCAAAAGAAGCGGCTTTTGCCCCTAAAGGCAAGGCCGATTTTGACACTAAGGATATGAGTTTAAGGGAAGAACTTGAAATGCGTTTTGCGGCCTTAAATGGCGAACTTTAATTTTTTTAACAAAGGAAAAAAAGAATGGCTAACAGTAATTATAATGATTTGTTTACGACCACTTTGGAATCACGTGCCGGCAAATTGGCCGACAATGTCTCCAAAAACAATGCATTGTTGTCGAAACTTAAAACAAAAGACAATGTTCGCGTCATTACCGGCGGTTCCAAAATTTTGGAGGAATTAGAATACGGTGAAGGTGATATGGTTTGGTATTCAGGCTACGATACGATTGACTACACGCCCAAACAGTTGTTTACCGCCGCCGAATATGCCATCAAGCTTTGTGCTGTTCCGGTGGCCGTTTCCGGTGAAGATTTGCTCAAAAACTCTGGCAAAGAACAAGTTCTGGAGTTGATGGAAAAACGTATCCAAAATGCCGAAAAAACCATGTGCAACCAACTTTCAGCGGCGCTTTACGGCGACGGTACGGCCTCTAATGGCAAAGCAATCGGCGGCTTGAAGCTTTTGGTAGCCGATTCGCCGTCAACCGGTACGGTCGGTAATATCAACCGCGCAACTTCCGGCAACGAATTTTGGCGCAATCAGGCCAAAACTGTTTCCGGTTTGAGTTCATCAAACATCATTCAGACCATGGATGAAATGTACATGAAATGTTCGCGTGGAGTTGATAAACCGGATTTGATCGTTGCCGACGACATTATGTACGCAATGTACGAACAGGCTTTGCAGCCGCAGCAGCGTTTCAGTGATCCTAAATTGGCCGATGCCGGTTTCACCAATCTGAAATTTAAAGGCGCCGAGGTCATCTTTGACGGCGGTCAGGGCGGTCATTGTCCGGCTAATCACATGTATTTCCTAAATACCGATTATTTGTACCTGCGGCCGCATAAAGACCGCAATATGAAAGTTATTGGCGGTGATCGCTTGGCGGTTAATCAGGATGCTTTATACCGGATTATCGGCTGGGCCGGCAATATGACCATGTCCAATGCCGCGTTGCAGGGAGTTTTGATTAACAATACTTCAACCGGCGGACAGGAATCGAATAGCGGTGAGACCGCATAACCGTAATTTTTATAGGCACGGAAGGGCAGGCTTTGCACGAAGCCTGCCTTTTGTTTAGGAGTAAAGGAACAAAAACATGGATTTTGCCACTTATCAAAACCTTATTGAGCAAAACAAGAACCACCGCAATGACAGTTTGGCAGCACGTTTTTATGATCGCCCCGTCAAGACTGATCGGCTGGATACCAACGGTTTGCCGGTTTTTAAAAACGTATGTTATTGCGAGATACGCATTCGAGACAACACCACCGAGGTTTTTGATCAGCCGGCAACGGATGAGAAAATTGCCCGTTTTCCGGTTGAGTATGCTCGTTATCAGCTTTCGCGCAAACAAGTTGAAAATGGCACACCGCTTGAACAGTTTGCTTTTTTGACTCTAAGCGAAATTGAAACTTGTAAATACCGCGGCATTTTTACGATTGAGGCCTTGGCGGATTTAAGTGATGTTCATGCCAAAGATCTAGGGATTGAAGAAGAAAGGATTTTGGCGCAGCGTTTTCTTGAGGGCAGCCGCAAAGTTAAACAAACTTTGGATATTGAAAAGCTTGAGGCGGAATATAAACAAAAAATTGCTGCGTTGGAGGCAGAAATAAACGCTCTTAAAAATTTAAAAAGCAGGAGAAAAAAGAAATGAAATCAATCTTGGATATTTGCCGCGAAGCTGCCGATATAGCGGCAACCAAACGACCGGAAGATTTGTTTAATAGTGCTTCGCAGCAAGACAGCATTTTTTTTAGCATAGCCAAATCATCTTTGGACAGTTTGCTGCGTTATGGCGATTGGCAGGAACTAACCAAAGAAGGTATTTTGCGCACCTCTGGCAGCCGCTGTTGGTATTTACTGGACGACATTTGCCCCGATTTTTACTGTCTGATCAATAATACGGTTTATATTAAGGATGAACACGAAAAAGTTATCGGGGCAATTAATCCGGAAGAGTGGATGAGAGAAAAATATTTTTGCGAAACCACATCGCAAACAAAATTCAAAATTCAAAACGGTATGATAAAATTCTTAACCCCGCCGCCCGATGGAATAAAAATTGTGTTTCAATATCGTTCAAATACGGTTTGTCTGGATCCGCAGCGCGGTTATGAAGAAAAAAGTTCTGTTACCAAAAATACCGATATTCCGGTCTTTGATGAATATTTGGTCAAGCTTGGGATCCTTTGGCGCTGGTTAAAACGCAATGGCATGGATTATGCCGAAGAATACGCCGAATATGAAAAGGAATTAAAGAAAAAATTTGCCGCATCGCTGTCCGTAAAAGATATTTGCTTGTCCGGAGTTACTTTCGATGCGGTCGCAGCAGGAGTTGTTGTCAATGCCAATACGTCCGATTAATCGAAGTAATAAATCAGTCAACTATACGCTTCCGGCACCGGTCGGAGGGTTAAATGTTCGCGATAGTTTGGATACTATGTCGGCGGCAGATGCTGTCGTTTTGGATAATTATATTCCAGGAGATACCAGTTTGTCATTGCGCCGCGGCTATAGCGTTTATTTTAAGAACAACAAACGTTTTTTGACTTTAGCTTCTTACGACAGATATAATGAGCCGCGTTTTATAGGTATTGCCGAAGGCAAAGCCTATAACGTATCATCAAAACAAAACGTAACGGAATACAGCGGCATCACTTTCACGGAAAATCGTTGTCAGACTGTTCAGTATAAAGGTCGTTTGTTTTTTATGAACGGGGTCGATACGCCGAAAATGTTTTATGTCGATGACAACGGCGATGATGTTTTTGGCGATTGGGCATTCAGTGCCGAAGGCCTAACAGCATCTAAAATTATTGCCGGAGCGATTTCAAAACAGTTTTTGTGGTTTGTCGAGCGCGGATCAATGACGGTTTGGTACACGGCATCAGCCGGTAATGTTTCAGGCACCTTAAAATCATTTGATTTAAGTCAGGCTGCGCGTTTTGGCGGGCATATTATGTCGATTTGCGGCTGGACGCGGGACGGAGGACAGGGAATAGATGATTTAACTGTCTTTATTACTTCAGAGGGCGAAGTTTTGGTTTATTCAGGTTATAATCCGAATTCGGCGGATGATTGGGAACTGAAAGGATCATATAAAATACCAAGACCGATAGGTTATCGCTGCGCTTTTCAATATCAGGGCGATGTGGTGCTGATTACCGAAGACGGCTATATGCCTTTGTCAAAGGTCTTGCCGCTAAATCAAGCCGGTGCTTCGGCGCTGGCTTTTTCCGACAAAATCCGCGGCTTGGTATTGGATCGCACGGCCTCAAACAAAAACAAAGACGGTTGGCATGGTATTATTTATCCAAAAGGCGGGTACGCTTTGTTTAATGTTCCGGTTTCGCGCAATTTTGAGCAGCATGTTATTAACTTAAATACCGGTGCGTGGTGTCGCTTCACCAATATCAAATCCTATTGTTGGGAATTGTTCGACGGACGGCTGTACTTCGGGTCGGATTATGGCATTTATCGGTTTGACGACGGTTATTCCGACGGCGGCAATCATATTTATGGCGAGGTTCAGCAGGCATTCAGTAATTTGGGTTTTGCCGGTTTGAAAAAAATTCAGCTCTTAAATCCGCGCACCAAATCATCAGCACAGTATGCGCTGGTTATTTATACCAATATGGATTTTGAAGAACGCAAAGTATCTTATGCCGAAAATGTCGGCAGTGTCGGCATTACCAAATGGAATGAGGCGCCGTGGTCATGTCTTTCCAATTCGATTGGCACCAAATGGCAGACCTTAAAAGGAACCATCCGCTCGCAGTGGATTGCTAACTCGGCTACAGGATTTAAAGCATCAGTTGTTTTCAAAACCAAAACCAGAGGCAATTTGATCGAGTGGTTTGATACGGGGGTGCGCTATGAGCGAGCCAGCGGCGTTTTGTAATATGATTTTGGATGCCAAAGGGCGCATTACCAAATGGATTTGTGCTGGTTTAGGCTGTGACGACAAATGGCTTAATCCGGAATATTGCACAATTGGTTTTATCAGTAACGGCCGGCTTATTGGCGGGCTGATTTATCATGATATCCGTTTTGGCAGGGATTTGTATTGGACAATTTATACCATGGATAAAAGATGGTGCAGCCGCCGGATATTAAAAGCCGTTTTCGGTTTGGCTTTTGACTTTTTCAAGGTCGAAAGAATAAGCCTTTTAGTTAATACCAATAACAAAGATTGTCTGCGGCTGGTTAAAAAACTGGGATTTAGACAAGAAGGACTTCTGCGGCGCTATCGCGATGACGGCGCCGATTGCTTTTTTATGGGATTATTAAAAACGGAACGTAAATTTTAACAACATATAAGGAGAAAAATATGAGTAAAACAGTAGGCAAAATTTTTGGCGGCGGCGCTGAGGCAAGCACCTCAATGTACGGTGGCGAACAAGAAATTCTTAATTATCTGAACAACTATAATACGACAAACTATGATCAGACTTTAAATAATCTGACTACTTATGCCGCCAACGCATCCAACCAGCTTAACAACATGGGAAATTATAATTTCAGCATCAGCGCTTCAGATGATGCCAGACAACGAGCCGAGCAGGCCGTATATAACTCTTACCTTAACAAATTGCAGCCGCAGTTTGCCAATCAGACGTCTGATTTGGCAACACGTCTGGCCAATCAGGGTATTTCGGTTGGTTCAGATGCTTATTCCCGAGCCATGACCGATTTGCAGAATACTCAAAACAATGCTTTGAATCAGGCGGCATATGAATCGGTTTTGGCTGGTCAGAATGCTTATTCAAAAAGCCTCAATGATCAATTGGTTGCAGCCGGTTTTAGCAATACGGCACAAAGCAATTATATCAATCAGTTGTTACAGGCGCTGCAAAATTCTTATTCCGGCTATGATATTGCTATGGATAAATATAAAGTCCAAAGCGGCGCCGATAACCGGATCGCACAAAATCAACAATATAATAACCAAATGTACCAAAATACCGGCAACCAATTTTTAAGTTCAGCCATTTCGGCAGCCACGCCGTTTTTATTATCTGATGAACGTCTTAAAGAAAATGCAATTCCGGTCGGCAGGTTAGACAACGGCCTGACGGTTTATTGTTTTAATTTCAAAGGGTCGCATGTGCCTCTGATCGGTCTGATTGCTCAAGAGGTGCAAAAAGTTATTCCGGCGGCGGTTATTGAAGGCGACGACGGATTCTTGCGTGTTCGTTATGATGTAGCCAGCAAACCGTTGCCGGCCAGAAAAAATGCAACATCATCAAAAAATAAGGAGAATTAACCATGCCATTTGACAGTGAAGGGATGTTTTCCCGTTTACATAATTGGGAAGATGATCGTATTAATGATATTGATATCGTAACGGATCACATGGATGAAGAAGACGATAATTTTGCTGATGGTCTCAGCCAGTGCTTCCTGAAAAACGGCAACTCCAAAATGGAGGGAAATTTTAATGCCGGCAACTTCAAACTGATGAATGTCGCCAACGGCACGCTTCCGGCGGATGCCGTCAATCGCAGCCAGCTGGACAAGAGCGTTTCCGACAATACTGCGGTGATCAAAGAAATAATGAATGCTTTGATTAAAATTGGCGATATCAAGGCCTCTGTTATTGCATCTAATCATGGTAACTGGCTGTTATGCAACGGCCAAGAAGTATCCCGCAACGATTATGCCGATTTGTTTTCCCTCATTGGCACCAATTTTGGCGAAGGCAATGGTGTTACCACATTTAACGTACCGGACTACCGCGGAAAATTTCTGCGTGGTCTCGGTGGCAATTCGGCTGAGGATATATATACCGCTCAGGAAGAGGGCTTGCCAAACATCACCGGCAGTTTTACGGCTAACCGTTACGCTTGGGGCGGTATTGTCGGAGAAGGTGCTCTTTACGGTGAAACTATCGGAGGTCAGGGAGCAGATTACGGTTCCGGCGGTTCCAACGTTAAATTGCTTTTAGATGCATCAAAATCAAATGAAATTTACGGCAATTCCGCGCATGTAACACCGGAAAACCACGCGGTTTACTGGTTTATTAAAGCAAAAAAGGAGGAATAAGAGATGGTCGGAAAAATTATGTCGCAACTGATTGAAGTTCGTCAGGGTGACAGCTTTACCATTCAGTTGCAGTTTCAAACCGAGGATGGGCTTCTGGATATAACCGACGCCGAGCTCAAAATGCAAGTCAGAAACCGTGAAGACAACAAGGTTTTGCTCACCAAAACAGGCATTATTGATGATGCTTCTAAAGGCAAGGCTCATCTGACTATTTTGCCGGCAGATACCAAAAATTTAGCGGTGGAAGGTGATTATATTACCGATATTCAGGCAACTTTTGCCAATGGCGAAATCCATACCGTTTATCCCGGCGATGTCTCCAAGGTGGCATCATTTGTGGTCAGTCGCAACGTAACGGAGTAAAAAAACAATGGAAAATACGATCATTTTAGGTTCCGGACAAAAAATCGAAGTTCTGTTTCAAGATGAGGTCAGTCTCGATATCAATTGTGCATTACGCTATATTGAATCCGGGCAAAAAGAAATTGACTCCTATGTGCAGGATGTTGCCAAACCACAACTCGACGACGTCATTGATCAGGCTGAAGCAGATATGGCCGCAGAGATTGCTCAAGGCGTTGCTGATGCGGCTGCGGCAGCATCAGCTGCGGCAACGGAAACAATTAACAATTCGGTCGATGGTGCCAATGCACAGATTGAAGCTTATGTCGCCGCCAATATTACGCCGGATTTGGATACGGCTTTAACCTCGGCTGAGGGCTATGCTGACGCCGCATCAGCATCAGCTTCAGCCGCCGCTTTGAGCGCCACGGCCGCGGCAGAAAGCGCGACGGGTGCGGAAGATGTCGTAACGGGTTTTGATACCCACGCTGCGGATAAACAGAATGATTTTGATGCCAATGCTGCTGCCAAAACAACAGCTTTTAATGATAACTACACAAATAAATTACAGGCTTTTAATGACAATGCGACCGCCAAACAACAAGCGGTTGACGACAGTGCCGCAGCAGCCGCAACATCAGCAACGGCGGCAGCGGGCAGCGCGGCGGATGCCGAAGAAGCCAAAAATCTGGCTAATCAGGCGGTAACCGAACTTGGTGATTTTGATACCACGGTCAGCGCCGCCAAAAGCGAGATTACCACGTTGACCAACACATCAAAGAGCGAAATCAGTTCTCTGGCGGCTACGGAAAAAACAGGGATTGAAACCGCGGCCGATGAAGCTGAGACCGCTGCCGTTTCCGGCATCAATACCGCCAAGGACAGTGCCGTTGCGGCTGTCAGTGCCGCCGGCGAGGCCATAGCCGATTATCAGCAGCCGATTGTTCAGATTACGGCGACGTCCGGCACGGTTACACTGGAAACCACCAAAATTTACCAAATGAGTATCAGCGGCGATACGACATTCAGTCTGCCGGCAAGCGTGACAACCGGATATTTTAACCAAATCAAGGTGATGGCGGCCGTTACCGGTACGCCGGTGATAACCTGGGGAACAACCAATTTCTTTAATAAAGAAACACCGGAAATCGAAGCTGGCAATTATGATTTTTATTTTGATTACGACAATGCGCTGGGCGCTTGGGTCGCCGGCACTTTGCCGAAAGGAGGGGCTGCGTAAGATGTTGTGTCTGAATAGTAAAAAGCTTTTAGCGACAGGTAAAAAAGAACCGATATTTGCATGCTATTTTACGTATGAAGAAATTTATAATTATATACCTATTCCAGTGGGGTCTGTTAGAAAGTTTTATAGAAAAGATATTCACGGTGCTAGAGTTACTCATAGTTCTGAACTTAAATTCGTTACTGATATGGCACCTGATATTATAATTAAAGAAGATGAAATTATACTTTGGGGTATGCAAATTGGAATTAGAATATATGAGTATGATTTATATGAATAGGAAAGACAATGACAGAATATGCTAAGATTTTAGAAAACGGTAACTTGGAATATGCGCCACGGGATATTCCCGGGGTTTCCAATTGGGGGCTAAATGAGGCGAATGTGCTGGCGGCCGGTTATCTGCCGGTTGATTCAGTAGTGGCGCCCAAGGGAAAACAGCAGGCAGGCTGGAAGATTGAAAACGACCGGATTGTGCCGGTCTTTACCGCTATATCCGAACCGAGTTATTTGGAACTTCGCCGACAGGCTTATCCGGATATAACCGATCAGCTGGATATGATTTATTGGGATCAAGTCAACGGCACAAATCTTTGGCGGAAAACAATCGCCGCAGTTAAGTCCAAATACCCGAAACCGGAAACAACGGAGGGAAATACCAAAAATGCTTAAACACCGCAAAATTGTAGGGGAGGTAAACCTCAAAAGCCGGCAGAGCATCAGGGTTTGTCCTTTGGGAGGGCCGGCCGATGATGGAATTGTGGAGCAAGAATTTATTATTAAAGTCTTGTCCGTATAAGAAAGACCAGGTTATTTTTGAAAGTTCAACACAGGGGACGTATAACGTCGAAATTTTGGGCAAAGGAAAATATGAGGTCTACTGTATCGGCGGCGGATATTTTTGGAAAGGCAGCCGCGCATACTCTAAAGCCGGTGGCGGATCAGGCGGAAGCACTCCAGAAATTATCTGTCAGAGTTTATTAACCGCTGGTAATTCAGGTAAACAAATCTCTTGGCGCTACTGCTACTCCACCGGACGGTGGTATTTCCGTTTATGGGAGATATGGAGCTGGTGCCAGAGGAGCTTCGAATGCAGCTGGCGGTAATGGCTACATTAAAATCATTTATAAAGGATAATGAGAAAGGAAATTAAATGGATTGGGGACTTATCACGGGATTGGCGGCCATGTGCGGTGTTATTGTCAATTTTATCCGTATCGGCCGCTGGCAGGGTAACATTGAAACCAGAGTGTCAACATTGGAAAAAATTTATGATAGTCATGATTTGCGTATGGAAAATCTGACACGGCTGTTGTCCAAGCAAAACGACTTGCTGACCGAGGTTAAAGTTAAGTTAGATATGTTATTTGATGACAAAAAAAAGAGTAAAAAACCATGAAAAGAGAATACGCCAAATATATCATCCTGATAACGGCGGCTTTGATTTATGCCGCCGTTTGTTTTATCAGTCCGGCGCAGGCCGAAGCTGTAGGCAAAGGCTGGAGCGCGTTGATTAACGGATTGCTGTTATTGATAGGAGCTTAAATTATGCTTGATTTATACACGATTTCACAACGGTTGCAATAAATTGCGTTTCAATAATTGGCATGAAAGTTGCATTATGTAACATTAATTGATTTGACAAAATGTAACAAAATATTTACGTAATGTTTACCTGTATTTAATTAAATAGACTTAAAAAGAGAGGTGCTATGTTATCAGTATATAATGTTGCTAACTATTTTTTGTCATGCGTTGATCCGGATGATGATGATTGCATTTCTAATTTGAAGCTGCAAAAGCTTTGCTATTATGCGCAAGGATTTTATTTAGCTATGTATGGAAAGCGTCTTTTTGATAACGATATCCGTGCATGGCAGCATGGCCCTGTTGTTGCAGAGCTTTATCATAAATATAAGAATGAACATGCCTCTTGTCTTATTGCTGATGCAGATTTTGATATTAACAGCATCCCTGAAAACATCCGCTCATTTTTGGATGATGTTTATCAAACATATGGTCAATTTTCAGCTTGGCGTCTTCGTGAGATGACACACCAAGAAACGCCTTGGCAAAATTCGTATAATAAGACTGCAAATGATATTATTTCTGATGAAGAAATGATAAAATTCTTTAAAAGCAGATTGGCTTAAAATGGGAATAAAGAAGCCTGACATCGTCGCCAGAGGGGCATTCCAGGCCAAATGTCCAGATTGTTTAATATATCGACAGATAAAAGAATCGAGTAACAAAAAGAATCCGGTATTTTCGTTAAGATATATACAAAAAGGATTTGGTGTTGATGAATGTCCTGATGGTGACAAGATAGCTCTGCTCAAAAAAATGGCTCAACTTTCGCAAACAACATGGCAGGATATTTTTCAATCCAGCCGTCATGGTACTGGACAAGAAAAAATAGATAAATCCTGTCTGAAAGTTCCATTGCCAGCCTGTGTTAAAGACGATACGAATTTAATAGCTATTCGTTATAACGGGCTTGCTCCTATGATTGGATTTCGAGAAGACGAAGTATTTCATATTTTGTGGATTGATTTTAATTTTAAGGTTTATAAACATTAGAAAAAATAATATGAGGCAAGAAATAAAAGGAATATAATTATTTGAGTATAAAAAAGGAGCGTTTCTTTAAAGATGCGCTCTTTTTTTATTTAGGATAGGTAAATTTGATTAATGATGCTCTGCTTAGGCAGGGCTTTTTTATGGGAGAGTAAAACTTTGCTTGATTTATACACGATTTCACAACGGTTGCAAATTCACGAGGGCTTGAGATTAAAGCCCTATTTTTGTACCAGCGGCAAACAGACTATCGGCGTCGGTCGGTGTCTGGATACCAATCCGCTGACACCCGAAGAAGAAAAAGTCGTCGGCGACTGGCGGCACGGCATCACCAAAGGTGCGGCAATATATCTGTTGCACAACGATATTAAACGCATAACAAAAGAATGCAAAAAGAAGATAGCTTTTTTTAAGGAACTTGATGATGAGCGGCAATATGCATTGCTCGATATGGCGTTTAACCTAGGTATCAACGGCCTTTTGCAATTTAGAAGAATGCTAGAGGCACTAGCTTGCGGCAATTATAACACGGCAGCAGCCGAATGTTTGTCGTCAAAATACGCTCAGGATACCGGTGTGCGAGCCGAACGTATTGCCCGTGTCATTAAAACCGGAAAATTTACGTTATAGGGTAGAAAATATGCAGTTACGGATACTTATTTTGGCTTTACTCCTAATATTCAGTTATTTTTTAGGACAGAGCCATTGTCAAAATCAGATCGTAACCAAACAAGTAAAGGTTGTCAGATATGTCAAAAACAAAGAGGCCAAAATTTTGGCTGAGCCTCATGCTGCTCAGTCTGAGTTGCTTGAGCTCATGCGCCGCGGACAACTATGACATTTGTCCGACCTATCCGGTCGCCGGTCCCAAGGTAGCAGCAGAAATAAGCCGACTAAACAATGCTCCGGCTTTTTGGGAATGGCTGGCAAGAATCAATAAGTTACGTTTGCAACTGGAAATCTGCAAAAATTAAATAAAAGCCTCCGGACTAAAACGGAGGCTTAAAGTTATTTTTGTGCTAATTTGGTGTCTTGCGGCTTAGAAGCAAAGGCTCTGCCATAATCGCGATCAATCTGTGCCACAACTCTCTTAAATTGCGACAAAGCATTCCCCTTCAAGTTTTCTCCGGTTGCTGCTTTGATTGTCCGAGGATTAACCCTTCGACCATTTTTTATAACTTCATAATGCAAATGTGGTCCGGTAGAACGTCCGGTCGAACCGACATAACCAATAACCTGTCCTTGTTTGACACGCACACCTGGGCGTATTCCCTTAGCAAAACCGCTCATATGCCCATACGCTGTCGAGAATTCGGAATTATGACGAATTTTAATATAATTACCATAGGATCCATTATATTTAGCTACTTGAACCACTCCATCGCCACCGGCATAAATCAAAGTTCCCTTGGGTGCTGCGTAATCAACGCCCCAGTGAATCTTATATTTTTTCAAAATAGGGTGATATCTTTTGCCAAAAGGCGAGGATATACGGGCATTTTTAAAAGACATCGGCTTACGGTCAAGCGTCTTTTTCAGCGCCCGCCCTTTAGCATCATAATATTCGGCGCTGCCGTTAGATTTCTCAAAACGGTATAAGGCAATTTTCTGTCCTCGCAAATTCAAAGCAGCATAAAGAATATCACCGCTCTTAATCTGGCTTCCGTCAGAAGTAACCTGACTTTCGTAAACAATCTCAAAACCGTCTCCCTGCCGGATATCACGTTTAAAATCAACAGCATAAGAAAAGAGATTAATAAAATTGCTGACCACACGCATTGGAATCCCTTTATCACGCATGGCATTAGAAAGATTCCCATTAATTTCTCCGGACTGAGAATTTACTTCATCAATAAATTCTTCTTTTTCAACATAAGTCTGATAAGCCTTATCTTTTAAAGCTGTGATAACTCTTTCGCCGGCAGCCGGTTCAATAATCAAATAATTAACGGTAACCAGTTTATCCGTTTGAGCATCAATGGCCAGATTGATGGTTAAAGCTTGCCCCGACTTTAAATCTCTGGGGTCATAATGTTCTTTAAGCGAATAATAAATACTATTGGCCGTATCACTGTCTACACCAATGCGCTTCAAAGCGGAAATCAAAGTGTCGCCGCTTTTCAAGGTAAGCGTCTGTTCAACATTTCTCTGTTTGACCAGATTATCGACCATTTCAAACATGGCACGGATATTATCAACCGATTCTGCCGAAAAATCAGGAGCTTTCTCAAGATTATTGCTGACACTGTTCTCAATCATTAGATACGAGAAATAATCCTTCGTATCAACAGAAGCTTCCACACGGTTATTATGAGCCAAAGACAAAACAAAAGCAGCCAAGACGGCGCTAAAATAGCAAACGTTAATAACTTTCTGCCGATGCTTTAATTTTAATATAAATCTCAAATTTTTCAACCTTCTGTAGTTAAAACTCTCGCCAGTATACAAATTTCGCCTAAGCAAATAAAGACTCAAAAAAGTCATATGTGTATAACTAAGTACATCCAATCCATTATAATCACATAAAAGTGAACAAAAGATAAAAATTGCAAAAAAACAAAAAAAGTTCTTGCAATTATGCTTTTTGTTGTTTATAAGGAAACTCGTTTTAAGGGGGTGTAGCTCAGCTGGTTAGAGCGTCTGCCTGTCACGCAGAAGGTCGCGGGTCCGAGCCCCGTCACTCCCGCCATCAGAAAATCCGGCCGTAGAGCCGGTTTTTTTGTGGCGTGAGGAGTGCGCGGTCGGAGCTGCGACCTTGTCGCGTGGCGCAACGTGAGGAGCAGCCAATGATTTGGCTGCGAGGCCGTTGCGGTGCAGAGTTGTTAGCGAGCGATGAGCATGGGCGATAAGAGCGAGCGTTACAACTCAAACTGGATGAGCCTTAGTCCACTCCCGCCATCAGAAAATCCGGCCGTAGAGCCGGTTTTTTTGTGGCGTGAGGAGTGCGCGGTCGGAGCTGCGTCATCAAAATAAAGATTGAAAGAAAAAAAGAAACAATATCCGAAAAAATAATAAGATCTAAACTTTTTTTTAACCAATAACGCCTATAAAAGATAACACAGAACGTAACAATCTAATTTTTCGGAGAACTGAAATGTACAAATTTAATGAAGATGCTATTCGTGAAGCGGCTTACTATATCTGGAAAAACAACGGCTGTCCGGCCAATTCAAGCTTGAGTGATTGGGATGCGGCCATCAGCCAGCTTTCCAATCAGGTCTCCGTTCAGTTAAAAGCTCCAAAAAAAGCTTCTTCGATCAAGGTGCTGATGCCTAAAAAGAGTGTTTCGGCAAGAACAGCAGCACTGCGTAATGTTAAATCGATTATTCTAAAACCGGCTTCGGCGCTCAAGTCGTCTTCCAGCAAAAAGACGGTCAAAGCTTCGACTAAAAAAGCTGCCAAAAAATCCAAATAAAATAAAAAACCAAAAAAGGGCTCCTCAATAAAAGGAGCTCTTTTTTAGTGTCTAAAGGCAAAATACTTAAATAAAATATAGCTGGAAACAGTCGTGCAGATAATAGCCAGAAATTGCGCCAAATAGACATTAATCTCAGCGGCCTTAACAAAGATTTCCAGCATTACGGTATTGATGATATAGGCAACTATCCAAACGCCGACACATTTAATATATTCCGTTATCCAGTCGCAAAATTTTCCTTTGGTGCAGAAGACAAAAACTTTTTGCGTCGTAAAAGAAATAAAAGACGAAAATATCCAAGCAAGCGTCATGGAAAGCCAGTACCTGTTTTCGCCGAGCCACAATACAAATCCCACATACATCAAATAAGATACCGAGGCATTAAAACCGCCGACCAACAAAAATCTTATTTTATCGGGCAGAGAAAACCAAAAATTCCAAACAATCAAAAATAGTTTCAAAAAATATCCCATACCTCAATACTTTGATATATTTTAGCTGACCAAATCCACCAAAACTGAAAGCATTTCATTGTTAACGGTAAAGCTTTGAGCATTCAAACTATAGGCTCGTTGCACGACAATCATTTGCGAAAATTCTTCTTCTAGATTGACGGCAGCCGCTTCAATAGATTGCGGTGTTATGATGCCTTCCGGTTCAACATAATAGCTTTCTCCGGTTTCGCCGTTAGCCTCAAACATTGTGTTGTTATAAGGCAGCAAATTTTCCGGAGCCGTAAAGCCGGTTATGGCCAATTTGGCAATATCGACATCGCTGCCGTTGCTATACTGAGCCCTTAGAACGCCATCATCATCAAACCCTAAAGAGGTTAAATTTCCTGATGGAAAGCCGTTTTGCTGGATTTGTGTTATTTGCGAACTTTCACCATATTGCGTCATTGCCGATATATCAATATTAACACTGCTTGATGAGCCGTCATTCCAAGCAATTGAGGCCGTAATATTTTGCGGCGTTTTGACAGTTCCGTCAGTGTTAAAAATAATCTCGTTTGAATCACCGACAGCCGTTCCGTCCTCAAGCTCAAACGACAAATTCCAACTATTGTCGCGACCATCGATTTTTTCCAAAATCATGTTAAGGTTTGCACCATCATAATTTTCAGAATAAATGCGGATGCTGTAGACGCTGCGATCAACATCTTTAGCCGGAACATTCGCAATGATGGAGGCTTCTGTGGTTTCCTTTTGCGGAATAGTTTCCGGAGCCTCTATTACAATATCTGACAACGTTTGGCTAAATCCATCCTCTGTTGCGGCAAAACCCTGAACATATAATCCCCCGCTGGATACCAAATAAGTAACACCGTTTTGCGTCAACCGCGAAAAATCGCCGGCGCGCGTATAATAAAGATTACCATACCCGTCATCTAAGGTAAAAAAAGCATTGCTGTTCCCGCTGATAGCCACATCAAAACCGTTGCCGGTCGACTGCACATTGCCTTCAATACCAATATTGGTGCGGTCGTAATAATTAACACCGGTTATGTCAACACGCGACGAATGCAAGCCGCTCTGAGCTCCGGCATTAACGCCTTCCGAGCCGAGTAGGGTATAAAACAAAGTTTCGTTCTGTTTGTATCCGGTAGTATTCATATTGGCAATATTTTCCGCCACGGTCTGCTGCGCATGACTCATGGCTTCCATACCCGTAACTGACGGAATAAAGCTGGCTATTGTCATTTTAAACCTCTTCTGTTTAAATTTTCCTGCTAAAATAAATGCAATTTTTATGCCAAATATGGCAAACAATAAAAAACCGCCCCAAAGGGCGGCTTCGAAAGATAAACAGAAACGGTCAACTCACGCATGGCGGAGCTTTTTTGTTTTGTCGACCAGCATCAAATCCGGTTTGCCGGCCTCGGCAGGAATAGGACCTCCCTGACGAATACAATGACCGTCAATATAAGCGCCGGGTTCAATAGCAATGGTATTATGTGCGGCATCGCCAATAAGTTTGGCAGATTTGGCAACAAACAGATTATCGACCAAGGCCTTGCCTTTTAAAACACCATAAAGTTGCAAATTATTTGCCTTAATTGAGCCATTAACGCTACCTTTTACGCCGATAACCAACTCATCGCAGGCCACATCACCTTCCACCTGACCATCAATATGAATAATGCCATCGCTCAAAATATCACCATTGACTTTGGTGTTCTCGCTGATAATGCTCGGAACCGGAGCACCTGTCGTGCTTTTGCTCAAACGCCGCGCCAATTTTAAATAAATAAGCCTTTTTAATCTTTTCATCTCTTGTTTCCTTTCAAAAACTACGATATTTTAGCCTGCATAAAAGGCATCGGATCCACAGGCCGGCCACGGTACAAAATTTCATAATGCAGATGTGGCCCTGTAGAGCGACCGGTATTTCCAACTTCGCCAACGGCGTCGTTAATTTCCAAATGCTCGCCGTTTTTGACATAAATTTTATGCAAATGTGCATATTTTGTCATAAAACCGTTGCCGTGGTCAACCACAACCAGATTTCCATAACCTTTGTTGGAATGCTGGGTCTTAACGACCTTTCCTTTAGCCATAACTTTAATTTTATTGCCCTGTCTTGAAGCTAAATCAATACCTTTGTGTGTGGCGGCGCGTTTATTAAAAGGGTCACTGCGGGTGCCGAATTTCGAACTGACCCAGTAACTCCACACCGGCTTTCCTATCGGCACATACTGGCTAACCTCGCGATAATATTCCAAATCATCAACAGCCTTATAGATACTGCTTATTTTCTGAATAATTTTTTCATCTTGCAGCTCCAAGGCGGAGTCCGAAACAAAAGTTCCCCCCTGTGCTTGTCTTTTTTTGGAATTAGCCAACGGATTAAAGTATAGCCCCTGCTGCCTGAGTGAGCTGTTAACTTTGGTAAAAGCGCTTTTAATCTTGCCAATTTCTTTCGAAGCTATAGCTTCAACCTTATTAAAGACTTCTATTTCTGCTTTTTTTATGTTTTGAACAGCCGTTTCAAGTTCTTTCAGCTGTTCTTTAAGCGCATCACGTTCGGCAGCAGCCAAATCCCGCTGCAAAATAACCTCGTTGATATTAACTTTATCATTAATCTTTTTATCATCGGCCCAAGATTTTTCGGCAGTAATTTGCTTTATTTTATCTTCAACAACCATTGCCTGACGTTTATATCTGTCAATTTCTTTGCTTTTATCGTCATTCATTGAAGTCAAAACTTCGTCAATGTTTTTTTGAATAGCCACAAAATCACTCATCAGATCCACGTAGGCATCACGGGTTTCAACCAGTTCCTGATCTTTATTGAGAATAATCCTTCCTGATTTATTATACATATAATAAGAATATCCGCTCCATCCGGCGATCAAGCAAAAAGCAGCCAAAATAAACACCTGCAGCCGAGACGAAAATTTAAAAACCATCGCCTTTCCGGCATTCCGAAAAATAATTTCTTTTTCGGAAAAAAACGGTTTCCTCTCAGCATAATGCGGAGAATATGCTTTCCTAAATTTTATTTTTTCTTTATATTTCATTGACATAGTGCCAAAACATTCAAAAGTTACCTTAGGTTATAACAGATTTTTTGTAAAAAGAAACCATTTTTTAATAAGTTATCCAAAACTAAGGCGACTGTTTTGATTCCTTGACAAAAAAACAGCGAATAGAAATATTTTGAAGTTAAAATATTTGATTCAAAATAATATAGGCCATCCTCTCAAAACCCGAAAGTGAATTTGCAAAACCTGACGTTTAAAAACGAAAAAGCTTTGTAAATCAACGACCTACAAAGCTTTACAAAAATGGTAGGGGTAGTCAGACTTGAACTGACACGGCCTGAGGCCACAAGATTTTGAGTCTAGCGCGTCTACCAATTCCGCCATACCCCCTTAAGCTGAAGCATTGATAATATATTTATTTCGGATAGTCAATGATTTTTTTTATAAAAATGCAAATTGAGCTTTGAAAAAGTTTTTTTAGGCCTATATTGTAAAAAAACGGAGTTTAAAATGCAAACAAACAACTTGAAAAAGAACATCCTGCCGAACAGAAGACAAATACGGCCGACCCCTAATCGATTCAACAGCCCCTGCCCAAAAGACATATTGCTGCAGCAGCGCTATTTATGGGAAAAAGAAAATTATCTGACACTCTGCCGCTATGAAATAAACAATCCCTTGAAAGAAAAACAAAATTTTCTATGGCCGTAACAGATCAATCGGCTTTGCCGGACAATCCGCGGGCGATATTCATGTTAATATTGATCAAGATATCCAATTTCTCCGGCGCCGGATGAGCAGAGACTTCAAGCGTACGCTGGAAAATAAACGAAGCCAAATTCAAGATGTTTTGTTTAACTTCCTTTGGCTGGGGGCAATCTTCTTCTTGCATGGCCGATGCCAGAACACTCCACAGTCGGCGATTTTTATCCAAAGCTTGCTGTAGCTCCCCTTTTGATTCTTCCCAATTTTCCTTAACTTTGTTCAGCGCCGAAGCCGTCTTGATAAGCGCGCGCGACTCCAGCTCGGCTTCATTCATGCCGGCGATTTCGTTCTGGGCGTAACTGCCAAGGGTATCCATTTTTTTTGTATCCTTAAAATAAAATTAACCCGTCAAATGTTATAATAAATCTCACTCCAGTCTAATATAATTAATTACGGAGATAAAAGCAACCATGAAAAAAATACTGCTCACATTTTTTGGTGTCTGTGTATTGATCCTCTCAATAAATAACGCCGAAGCTTTTGTCCGTTACGAAGATAAACACCCCAGCAGAGTAACCGAATTGAAATTGACAGGCTATATCAATTATGCGCCGTTTGGCTTTGTCGATTACCCTGATTCAAAGGTCTACGGAAGTTTCCATACGGTTTTTCAGCCGATGATAGATCGTTTTGTCAAAGAGGCCAACCTTAAGATCCAATATAATTTGTTACAACCAAATGTTGATGATTTGGTGCAAAAAGTTCGTCAGGGCGATATCGATATCTTCATCGGTGCCTATAATCAAACCGAGATGTTTAAGGGACTTAAGCTTGTTTTTCCTGCGCCGCTCTATAACCCAATAACAGTGTTTATGCTGCCGAATCGCATCAATAACATCAAATCGACGGAAGATTTAAAAAAATTTAAAGGTGTCCGCAACACAAGAGAGGTCTTTACCGACTACGTAGAAAAAAAAGTTGCGGCATTAAAACCTCTGGAAGTTGATTCGGCATATCAGATGTTTGAAAAACTTTTTACCAAAGAAGCGGATTATATTATTACAAGCTACTATAACGGAATGCTCGAAGCCGCTCGACTTGGATTAATGCAGCAGGTGGCTCCGGCCAAGCAGACCTTATGGAATATTCCAGTTTTTATCGGTATTTCCAAGACATCAAACCATCGGGATATGATATCAAAATGGTTGACGCGTTATTTGAGCGACAAAAAAAATATCGAAATTTTGCAACAAACTTTGCAACAAACAATCAACGAATTTGAA
>CALYBB010000023.1 GCA_944393715.1 uncultured Alphaproteobacteria bacterium | reverse complement strand
AACCGCCGGAGCGGAAAACAACTCTTATGCGTATTTTAACGTTGCCGGTTTGACACGGCAGAAGGGAACGCAGGTTAATGTCGGCGGTACCTATATTATTCCGCGGGCGGAGGCGCATGATATTTATGATCAGGCCGGTAACAGAGGACAAGACGTCAATAATATCGTGCATGCGGCGATTTCGCCCAACGGTACGATATCGCACCAGTTGAACGATGAGGTTACCCTCGGACTGGCATTGAACGTGCCGTTCGGCATGATTACCAAATATGACGGTGAATGGAAAGGGTCTGACCATGGTATTACTTCCAAAGTCATTACGGCAACCACCACGCCGATGGTGGCTTGGAAAGCCACCGACAAACTGAGTGTCGGCGCCGGTCTGCCGATTCAGTATATCAAAGCCAGACTGAGCAATACGGTCAACGGTGTTCCTTTGGGAGGTGAAGTATATGGAGCCAATCTGGAAGGTGATACGGTTGATGTCGGTTATCAGCTCGGCGCAATGTATGAATTTGATGAAAATACCCGTATCGGCGTCGGCTACCGCAGCGAAATCAACCATAAACTCAAAGGCGATATTTCTTCTGATGCGCCGGCACGTTTTGGCTTTTTAAATCAGGATATTTCGGCGCGGCTGGATACGCCGGCAATGTTTTCGGTCGGCGCTTATCACCGGATTAACGACAAGTGGGAAGTGATGGCCGAATATCAGCGGGTTTTCTGGAATTCGTTTGACAGTTTGGATATTTACGGAACAGACGGAATTCCCAGACCAGGAGGAACAGTGCTTATCAGCTCGACGCCGGAAAACTGGCGCGATACCAACTTTTATGCCATCGGTGTCAGCTACCAGCTGGATCATCAGTGGAAACTGCGTCTGGGCTTTGCTTATGACGAATCGGCGGTCAAAACGGCCGACCGCACACCGCGAATTCCGGATTCCGACCGCTATTGGTATTCAATGGGTTTGAATTATGCTTACAGCGAAAACATGACGTTTGATTTCGGCTTTACTTACATTAAAGCTAAAGACGCGTCAATTAATATTCGGGATGGCTATCCGTCATCGACATCGCGCGGTGTTTCGGCGGAATATGACAACTCGGTTAAGATGGTCGGTTTGTCTTTGAACTACAAGTTCTAAAGCTTATCGCCTTTAGGAACAGCGGAAAGTTTGCGCTTTCCGCTTTTTTGTTGCTTATTGTCGCAAAAAATGTTATTATGACGGAAATTGACAAAATAAAGATGGCGAGTCAACGATGTTAGACCTTAAAAATGATCCCCGTTGTCAGGCAATTGAAAACAAGTTGGATGAGTATGCCCGCGGGACAAAAGAATGGGTCGTCAGCCGGAGCAATTATGTGCGAGCACAATTGGGTAATAAATACCAATTCAAAGACAATGTTCCTTATCCGTACGATGATGACAGAGAACGGCTGATGATGAATGACATAAACAGGTATTTGCTATCATTTGAAGACGACGATCGCAAACAGGTTAACGGGCATTTGTTGTGGAAATATAAGGATTATTTCGGACAACCGTTTGCCAAACATGCTGTCAGGCTGGTTTCAATGTCTGTGGCCGAGCATCCTTTGTCGGATAGCAATAAAATAAAATTTTTGGAATATATTTTTGCCTGTGGCAAATATAAAGAATTTGATCCTGTGGTTTTGTATAAACTTGCGGTTTTTAATCCGAAGGATAATCCGCAGGCTTGTAACCGTCTTTATATCAAGACGATGCGTTATTTTAGGCAAAAGAAACGCAAGAATGATGCTTTTGCGCGTTTGGCTTTGGGTATGTTTAAAAGTTTTGCCGGCAATTTATCGGAAATATTGGCTGAAGACGCTGTTAATTTTAGTCGGATTTATTTTGAGATTATTGAAAGGTTACCTGATGCCCAATTACAACAGCAACCAGAGAGGCAGATTCATATTCCGCTTTTGAATATGGTTACCAAAACGCCACAGGCTTTGGCCGATAAAGAGCAATGGGATGAGGAGTTTGCTGATACGAAGGTGTTGCGGGATATTTTTGCAGCTTATAAAACGCATGTTATGGAAGAAGATAAATTTAACCCGTATCTTGGGGTTCGGATGATGTTGCTGGCTCAAAAAGTTTTGCAAAACTATCCTTGTGGTAAAAATGATGTCGATGACTGGATTGCTGCGGTGCGGCCGCCGGATATTGGGGGAGGGAATGGACGTAAAATTCGCAAGAACCAAAAGCTAATTGGTCTGCAAAAAGTGGCTGATGGTATTGAGGCTTGTTTTAATGAGGTCAGAGAAAGGCAAATTTTACAGTATTTGGGTCGGGAAGATCCGCTTAAAAATGTTGATATTTGGGCATCTGGTTTTGAACCAGATGAAAAGATGGTTTTGGACTATGCTTCATATCTGTTTGATTACGCAGCGTTTTTTAGGGATGAAACGGTTAAAACCGACAAATTGATGGTTCTTCTGCAAAAAAATGCGGCGGCGCGGCGATTGGATACTATTCCGGCGACGTTGTTCAGCAAAGAGAAAAAAATTAAGGCTGTTGATAAAAATCTTGTTTTGGATATTGCCAGAAAATATGCCGTTTCAATTAATGACAGCAATGATGATTTCAGTAATTTGAATTATTCGTTGGGCGGCGGAATGTGCGAATTGTTTACTGAATTGGCAGTTAATTATAATTACGCGCCGAAAGATACAAAAGCTTTGGCCGATGTGTTGATTCGAGAAAGCAAGGGGTCTGAGTTTCTTCAGGAAATGGGACTCAGAATCTCTATGGTTTGTGCAGCCAAGCAAAATCGGTTTGTCATTGATAAGGGGCGCTCCTTATAATTTTTCACGCAAAAACTTGGCGGTGTAGCTGATGTCGGATTGAGCCACCTGTTCCGGCGTGCCTTCGGCGATGATGCGGCCGCCGCCGTCGCCGCCCTCGGGGCCGATGTCGATGATGTAGTCGGCGGTTTTTATCACATCCAGATTATGCTCAATGACAATCAATGAATTGCCCTGGTCAACCAAGGACTGCAGGATGGAAAGCAGTTTGTTGATATCCTCAAAATGTAGGCCGGTGGTCGGTTCGTCCAGGATATAAAGCGTTTTGCCGGTGGCGCGTTTGGAAAGCTTAATACGCTGTGCTTCACCGCCGGAAAGCGTGGTGGCCGGCTGGCCGAGTTTGATATAGCCAAGACCGACGCGGCGCAGCAGATCCAGACGGTTTTTAATCGAGGGAATATTTTCAAAAAAGGCATAGGCTTCATCAACCGTCATATCCAAAACATCGGCGATGGATTTATCCTTGTATTTGACTTCCAGTGTTTCACGGTTGAAACGTTTGCCTTTGCAAACATCGCATTCAACATAAACATCGGGCAGAAAATGCATTTCGATTTTGGTGACGCCGTCGCCTTTGCAGGCCTCGCAGCGGCCGCCGGCAACGTTGAAAGAAAAACGGCTGGCGGTGTAGCCGCGGGCTTTGGATTCAGGCAGGCCGGCAAACCAGTCGCGAATGTTGGTAAAAACGCCGGTGTAGGTAGCAGGGTTGGAACGCGGGGTGCGGCCGATCGGTGATTGGTCGATGTTGATGATTTTATCAATGTTTTCGGCACCGGTCAGTTTGTCATAAATGCCGGCCGGTTCGCGCGAGCCGTTGATTTCTTTTTCCAGCGCTTTGCACAGGGTTTCCAGAATCAGAGACGATTTGCCGCCGCCGGAGACACCGGTGACGCAGGTAAACAGACCGAGCGGAATTTTGACGTCGATATTTTTAAGGTTGTTGGTGCGCACGCCCTTGAGGCCGACAAATTTGCCGTTGCCTTCGCGGCGTTTTTGCGGCACGGCGATTTTTTTGATGCCGTTTAGGTATTGCGCGGTGAGGCTGTCGGATTTCAAGACGTCTTTGACCGTGCCGCTGGCCATAATCCGGCCGCCGTCGGCACCGGCGCGGGGGCCGATATCGATTAAGAAGTCGGCGGCGCGAATGGCGTCTTCATCATGTTCGACGACAATTACGCTGTTGCCGATATTGCGCAGACGCTCTAGGGTTTCAATCAAACGGTTGTTGTCGCGCTGGTGCAGGCCGATGGACGGTTCGTCCAAAACATAGAGAACGCCGGTTAAGCCGGTGCCTATCTGGCTGGCCAGACGGATGCGCTGCGCCTCGCCGCCGGAAAGCGAACCGGATTGGCGCGAGAGCGTCAGGTAATCCAGCCCGACGTTGTTTAAAAAGCTTAAACGCTCGCAAATTTCTTTGATGATTTTGGCGGCGATTTCCTGCTTTTTGGGCGTCAGGTTGGGCTTGATGCCGTTAAACCAAACCAAAGCGTCTTTGACCGACATATTGGAGGCATCCATAATGTCTAATCCGCCGATTTTGACCGCCAGAGCTTCCGGTTTGAGGCGTTTGCCGCTGCAAAATTCACAGGGCGCTGCGGACTGATAACGCGACAGCTCCTCACGCGTGGCCGGCGAATCGGTTTCTAAAAAACGGCGCTCCATGTTCGGAATAACGCCCTCAAAAGGCTTATGTGTGGCAAAACGCGAGAAGTAAAGCGGCACGGGCTCGTCGCCGGAGCCGTAGAGAATAACGTCGCGGGCTTTTTGCGGCAGGTCTTTCCACGGTGTTTTGACCGAGATACCCAGATAATCGGCCAGTGAGTTAAGCGCTTGTTCGTAAAAAGATGTGCGGAAACCATGCCATGGCGCAATGGCTCCCTGCGAAATTGATAAATTGGGGTTGGGCACGACTAAAAGCGGGTCCATGTAAAGTTTGGCGCCGATGCCGTCGCAGTGCGGACAGGCACCGTAGGGGTTGTTGAACGAAAACAGGCGCGGTTCGATTTCCTCGATGGTGAAGCCGGATACTGGGCAGGCGAATTTGGAAGAAAAAGTGGTTTGTGCGCCAGTGGTTGTGTCCTCGACAAAAACCAGACCATCGCTCAGTTTAAGTGCGGTTTCAAACGACTGGCTCAGGCGTTCGGCAATGCCTTCTTTGACAATAATGCGGTCAATGACGACTTCGATATTGTGTTTTTGATTTTTGTTAAGCTCCGGTGTGTCTTCAAGGTCATAAATTTTGCCATCGATTTTAACGCGCTGATAGCCTTGTTTTTGTAGGCTTTCAAGCTCTTTTTTATATTCACCCTTTTTACCGCGGACAATCGGCGCCAAAAGCATCAGTTTGGAGCTTTCGGGCATTTCCAAAACTTTATCGACCATTTGCGATACGGTCTGGCTTTCAATCGGCAGGCCGGTGGCCGGCGAGTAGGGGGTGCCGACGCGCGCCCACAGAAGGCGCATGTAATCATAAATTTCGGTAATGGTGCCGACGGTGGAACGCGGGTTGTGCGATGTGGTTTTTTGTTCGATGGAGATGGCGGGGCTGAGGCCTTCGATTGAGTCGACGTCGGGTTTTTTCATCAAATCCAAAAACTGACGGGCGTAGGAAGACAGGCTTTCGACATAACGGCGCTGGCCTTCGGCATAGATGGTGTCAAAAGCAAGCGATGATTTGCCGGAGCCGGACAGACCGGTGATGACCGTCAGTTTGTTTTTGGGAATACTGACGCTGATATTTTTGAGGTTGTGCTCACGTGCGCCTTTGATGTCGATAAAATCGTTGCTCATTTTATTCCTCCCGTTGTCGGAAGCATAATATAGGATTTTTGCCGGTGAATAGCAACAAAAATATTGACAAACTTTTGCTTTTATGACAGCATCTCCGGAAAAGGGGTTTTTTGATGATAAAGACAATAAATAGTGCAAGTGTTATCCGCCGCCGCTGTGGAGGCCTGCGACGATGATTGGTTTTGTCTGAGCAAAATATTGTGTCGCAGGGGGTGAAAATGAAAAATTTCATCCCCTTTTTTATGTGCCAAAAAAAGGAAAAACAAAAATGCAAACAAAACAGTTAACAATTACGGAATTGAATATTGAACATCTGCCGCAGGTGATGGGGTTGCAGAAAAAAATTATTGCCGGATTACATGAGGACGAAAAACATTTTATTTTGGAACGGAGCGTGAGCGATTTTGTCGCGGCGCTTAGCAGTGACAATACGCATATGCTCGGTGTGTTTGATGGCGAAAATCTGGTTGCGCAAAGTATATTTTCTTTTCCACGAAGTGGTCAGAAAAGAGATATGTCGGAATTTGCCGGTGATATTGATAACGACAAATTGGTGGTATATAAAGCCATATTAGTGGATACGGATCATCGGGGAGGAGGGTTGATGACACATATGCTTGATTTTATTGAGCGTAAAGCTCGGCAAGCGGGTAAGGCGACGTCAATTATTCAGATTGCAATTGATAATCCGGCCAGTTGGATTAGCGCCATGAAACATGGTATGTCAATTCATAAAGTGGATTATGATCCCGATGACCATGCAAAGGTTTTATATCTGCAAAAGGATTTTGGCAAGTCGGTTCAAACACCGTTATATACCATGGGCAAAGATGCTTTTGCCATGTATGTCGGCAAGGATATTCACAAAGAAATTCCGGCGTTGTTTCATAAAATGCAATACCGGATTGCTCAAGGTTATTACGGTGTCGGTGTCGATAAACAAAGCCATTGTATGATATGGGCTAAGAAACATCCGGATTTTGTACCGATGTTGCAAAAAGCGGCATATAAGGCATATGGCTCTGCCGAAAAATAATCCGAAGTTATTTTTGATGGCCGAGATAAAACCATTCGGTACCGACGGCGGCATTGGGGTTGGGCAGCATAATAAAACCGTCTTGCGGGCAAACAACTGATGTTCCGTTATCGTAGAAAGCCAAAAGTTCTCCTGCCGATATGGGGTCAAGATGTTTAAATGGCCGTGCTAGATGACCGGAACCGGTTTTGATAAAGAAGCCGTCCATAGCAATATATTTTTGTTTTGGAGGCACTGAGGAAAATCCTTCCAGCACATCCAAGGATAACAGTGTGTTCATAATGACGTGATAAGCGGTTTTGACGGCGGTGTCGGAAAGATGGTAACCGCATTCGACCGTCAGGCATGTTTTGCCACAGATTTTTGCCCAGCTTCCGGTCGAATAATCTTTTATGGGGGCGGCGTTATAAATTTGCGGCCAGCCTTCAACGACGTATTCGATATTTTGAACGGAGGAAAGCCGGCAAGCCAGATGATCATCGGGATAGTCATTGAAAATAAAAGGCTTGTCGTCCGGACAGTGACTGGAATGCAAATCAATGATAATGTCTGCGGCCTCAATTTCGGCAGAGAGTTCATTAGCCAAATTTTGTTCATAGGTTGTCGGATTGTTCCAGCGGCGAATGATACGGTTTAAGTTTTCATCAATTTGCCGGACGTTGCGTTCAAACGCCAGAGGATTACATACAGGGATGAACGAAACCGTGCCTTTAAGCGGTATTAGAGCACCGGAAGCAAATTTTTGTACGGCTGTGGATATGGCTTGAGTTCCCGCAGGTTCATTGCCATGAATCGCACCGAGGAACAAAATATTGTATCCGGCGCGGTTTGATCTAAAAACGTATTTTTTCAGCATGCTTTTTCAGTATTTTTCATTGACTGAGCTGATTTTAGAAAATTCTGTCGTCGAGTCAAATATTATTTGAAAAAAAAGTTGCAAAAAAAAGATAAGATGCTACTATGCCGGAAGTTTAAAAAGTTTGAGACTAAGTTTATGAAAGCTGCTGCAAAATATATTTTTGTGTTGGCGCTGTTGCTGGAGGCCTCAAGTGTTTGGGCTGCCAATATTGCGGTTGTGGCGCCAAAGGTCGGGCCAATGGCAAAGTTTGGGCACAATTTGACAGAAGGTGTCAGAACGGCGGTGGATGATATTAACCAAAACGGCGGAATTATGGGCGAGCAGCTTAATTTGATTACCATAGATGATCAATGCGAGGATTCTTTTGCTATTTCAGCTGCACAGATGATGGCATTGAATTCATCGGCAGAAGATCGGGTCAGTTTGGTCATAGGCCCTTATTGCGGCAATGCGTTTGCTAGGATTTCGCAAATTTATGCCGACGGTAAAATAATCAGAATCGTTCCGGTTCCGGTTGATAAGGCACAATATAATCTCAATGAGCCTGGATTGATTAAGATCGGCGGTGTTATGATTGAGGAGGCGGAAGCTTTTTTTCGTTTTTATCAGAAAAAATTTGCCGGAAAAAATATTGCGATTGCTTATGAAAGCTCGTTGGCCGCAGCGCTTGAGACAGCTTATCAGGTGCGGGGATTGTTTGATGAAAACAAATTGCAGAACAGGTTGACTTTGTATGATCTGGATAATTATGGCGGAGATTATGATCGTGCGGCCAAAGAAGTTTTGCTTAATAATCAGATCGTCTATATCTTAGGAAGTCCTAGTTCGACGGCTATGATGGCGCAAAAATTGCAGGAAGAAAATTCGGAAACGGTGTTGTTGATTGATGAATATATGGCGACGCCTTATTTTTTCAGGGAGATGGGAAATTTTGCCGAAGGTGTTTATGTTTTGGCAAAAGAGGATTTGAAAGATAGTCCGACTTTTACGGAGGAGCTTGTTCGGCTGCGGCTTATCGGAAGAGAACCTCGCGGGCTCGGGGTTTATGGTTATGCGGCGGTTAAGTTATGGAGCGATATGGCTCTTAAAGCCGGAAGTATTGCTTTTGAAAAGGTAGATGCCCAGAGAAGCGGTTCAAAGTTCAGATTGCCGTGGGGAGAAGTTGAATTTGAGGGAGGCAGAGCTTTGCAAAACAGCGGTTATGAGGTTTATCAGATTGTGAACGGCGAATATACACAGGTTGATTGATTTTGTTGCATTGCTTAAATATCCGGTTATACTGGAGAAAGTTTTAATTTTTTAGAGAAAATAGGGTAAAAGAACAATGGCTGGAAGCATTAATAAGGTTATTTTGGTCGGTAATTTGGGTGCAGATCCGAAAGTCAGCAATACGGCGAATGGCGCAAAAATTGTTAATTTGAACGTGGCAACTTCAGATTCGTGGAAAGACAAGGCCAGCGGTGAACGCAAAGAAAGGACCGAGTGGCACAGGGTGGTGATTTTTAATCCGGCATTGGCCGATGTTGCGGAAAGATATTTGCGCAAAGGCTCAAAAGTTTATCTGGAAGGGCAGTTGCAAACGCGTCGTTGGGAAGATTCCAACGGACAGGAGAGGTATACTACCGAAGTTGTTTTGCAAAACTTCAGCGGCAATTTGGTGATGTTGGATGCTAAGGGTGATGGCTCGCCAGTAGGTGGCAATGATGTGTTTGCGGCAACAGATTCCGGCTGGGATTCGTCATCGGCTTCTTCTGGAGGTACGGCATCGTTGGATGATGATATTCCATTTTAGCTGAAAGCTACTAAAAAAAGCCCCGCTTCAGAAAAGCGGGGCTTTTTATATTCCGAATTTTAGGGCTCGGAAATTCTTATGCTCGACGAAGCTTAAGAATTTTCATAAGCCTTGGCCTGTCTTTTGGCATCATCATCGGTTCTGGCTACATTGACCAAAATCGTTTGCGAAACCTCCGGATGCAGGTTCAGTCTGACCTGATAAACGCCCAGATCCTTAATGGTTTTATCCAAAAACACCTGACGGCGTTCGATCGCAAAGCCGGCTTCCTTGATTGCCGCAGCAATATCGCGGATGGTAACCGAACCGTATAATTGACCGGTTTCGGCAGCCTGTCGGATCAAAACAGCTGAAAAACCTTTCAGAGATTCGGCAAGTTGCGAAGCCGTTTCAAACAGTTTTTTGTTATGGGCTTCTAATTCGGTTTTTTGTTTTTCATAAACCGCTAAATTAGCCTCCGTTGCGCGCAAAGCTTTTCCTTGCGGCAGCAGGTAGTTGCGGGCATAACCGTTCTTAACGTTTACTTTTTCGCCCATTTTGCCTAATTTTTCAATGTGTTCAAGCAAGATAACTTCCATTTTTTCTCTCCCTCAAACTACATGGCAACATACGGTAGCAAACCGAGATACCGAGCTCTTTTGATAGCTTTGGCCAATTCTCTTTGCTTTTTAGCCGAAACTGAAGTGATACGACTGGGGATGATCTTGCCTTTTTCCGAAATATAACGGGATAAAAGTTTGACATCTTTGTAGTCGATCTTCAAACCATCTTCACCCGAAAACGGGCAGCTTTTTTTTCTTCTGAAAAATACTTGTTTAGCCATCTGGTGTCCTCCTATTCCTCAACAACCGATTCGGCGGTGCTGTCATCACCAGCCGAAGCTTCCGAAAACTCGTCAACCTTAACGGTCATATAGCGGATAATGTCTTCATTAACGCGCATGATTCTTTCGTACTCGGCAATAGCCTGAGCCGGAGCCGAGATATTCAAAAGGACATAATAGCCTTTGCGGTTTTTCTTGATGCGGTAGGCCAGATTTTTCAGCCCCCAATTATCAACACGGACAACTTCGCCGCCTTGTCCGGCAACAACCTGTTTCAGGCTGTCAACCAGAGAATTTAGTTGCGAGGCGCCCAAATCCTGACGTGCTATGAGCACACTTTCATATTTGTTCATTTTTTTATAATCTCCTTGTGGATACTCAACAAATTAGTTTCTGCTTAGTTTCGCGGCAAGGCAAAACGTCGGCAGAAACAGCCTTTTGTATAGCCGCGTGCTTTTTGCCCGCAGCAAGGACAAAGCGCTTTATAACACAAAATCTTTATTTTGCAAGCTTTTTTGTGCTTCGTTTTAAAGAAGATTTAATCTTTTGCCGCTAAAATCTAACCAAATTTGCAAAGGGATATAAAAATGCCTCGTTTGATTTGTCTTTTTTGTGCTTTTGCCGCTTTGGCTTTCTTTGGGGTCGATAATTGTTTTGCGGCGGAGAACAGCCGCATTGGTTTGCAGAATATTTATACCCGCACCGTTGTCTATTGTTATGCCAATTCTCAATACTCAGCGGAGGACTGCGCTTCTTATTACGAAACTCTTGGTTATATCCGAATGCGTAATTTGCCGTCCAAAACTGCCAAATACGATTTTTTAGCGGTTGATACCTACCCGACCCGCCGGTGGCGCAGCGGCGAATTGACACCGCGCTGGTAGAGCTTTTGTTCATGCTGACTCATGTCAATACCTTAACGTTTAACGGATTGGAAATTCGACGGGTTGATCTGCAGGCACAAATTTCTTCCGGTTTGCCGAATTTTATTATTGTCGGTTTGCCCGATAAGGCCATTGCCGAGAGCAAAGAGCGTGTTCGGGCAGCCATTCAGTCTCTCGGTCTTCAGTTGCCGCCCAAACGCATTGTTATCAATTTGGCGCCGGCGGATCTACTTAAGGAAGGTTCTCATTTTGATTTGCCGATTGCGTTAGGAATTTTGGCCGTTATGGGGATTGTTCCTGCGGCGGCGCTCAAAAATTATATTGTAATGGGTGAGCTAGGACTTGACGGCAATATTCTGCCCGTCAACGGCGTTTTGCCGGTTGCTGTTCAGGTCGCCAAAGACGGTTTGGGACTTATTTGTCCTTTTGCCTGTGGCGCCGAAGCGGCTTGGTCTGGGCTTAAAGATATTGCTGCAGCGTCTAATTTGGGCTGTTTGATTAATCATCTTAAAAAAACAGAAATTTTACCGGCTCCCGAGCCTGTGCGCACATTTGATGACGATGCGGCGTTGGATATGGTCGATGTTAAGGGGCAGGAAACAGCCAAGCGTGCTTTGGAGATTGCTGCCGCCGGCGGTCATAATATGTTGATGATAGGTCCTCCGGGATCCGGTAAATCTATGTTAGCAGCCCGTTTGCCGTCAATTTTGCCGCCGATGAGTATTACCGAAGCTTTGGAAACGTCCATGATTCAATCTGTCGCCGGAGAACTCAAACACAACGGGTTGTGTCTGACCAGATCTTTTCGCGCACCGCATCACAGCGCTTCGACTCCGGCTCTTGTCGGCGGAGGCCGTAAGGGGACGCCAGGGGAGATTTCTTTGGCACATAACGGCGTTTTGTTTCTGGATGAGCTTCCGGAATTTAATCGGCCGACATTGGAGGCATTACGCCAGCCTTTGGAAAACGGAGTCGTGCAAATATCACGCGTCAATGCCCATACAACTTTTCCGGCCGATTTCCAGTTGATAGCCGCCATGAATCCCTGCCGCTGCGGCTGGCTCGGCAATAAAGATAAAGAATGTGCCCGTGCTCCGATTTGTGCTAAAGAATATATGGCTAAAATTTCCGGTCCTTTGTTAGATCGTATAGATATAAAGATTGAAGTCCCTGCCGTCAGCCCTTGGGATTTGGCAGGTATCAGGCGTGGTGAAACTTCTGCGCAAATTCGCAGTCGCGTTGTTGCGGCCCGCAAAATTCAGGCTGACAGGCTGTGGGCCATCGGCGAGACATCTTTTTTTACCAACGCCAGACTTAAAGGAAAATTGCTTGAAGATCTTTGTGTTATGGATAATGATGCGGAAAAACTGCTTGTTGCTTTTGCTGACCAAAACAAATTATCTGCCCGCGCTTATCATCGCACTTTACGGTTAGCAAGAACAATTGCAGACTTGCAAAATGAATCAAAAATTCGTAAGCTACACATAGCTGAGGCTTTGTCATATCGTCAAAGTCAGTATTTCTAAGAATTAATCGGGAGTTTTTGTGATGCGCAAACCTTTAAGCCTAGCTCTGTTGTTGCCCCTTTTAGCCTTGGCGGCTTGTGATAAAGAAAGTCCGGAATTGATACCCTGCATGTGTGATCCTAATGCCGATTCGACGTTGGGTATTTTCGACTGCATGTGTGAACCAGCCAAAAAACGTCCCGTTCGCCGCATATCTTATCTGCAGGATAAGCAAAAGATTCGTTATCAGACGCTTATTATTGATGATCAGTATGATGCCTATGTTATGTTGCATCAGAGTCGTGATTCTTTTGCGCCCATAAAACTCGAAAATGTTGATTTTCGCATTCGTAAAAGCCGCAGTTATGAAGGTTTTGATACCAAACTCGGTGATTATCGTTTTCGTCTTTTCGGCTGCCGCAGAGAGACTAAAAATGCTTTTCTTAATCAGGGACGCGCCATGCAAAAAGACATGCATTTCTTTGATGTCTTTTATGAGACTTTGAATGATTATTATCCTGTTGTGGTTGATCCTTCAAATGTTCATTATGCCGATTCTGATAAAATTCCGCAGGCCGAATATTTGTTAACTGCGGAAATTACTGATTATTTTATGAATATATGTGATGAGTTTGACTGGGATGATGCTAAGTCCAAACGTCTTCGCAGCGGCACCTCGGAAATGACGGTCGTTTGGCGCGTTATGAATATTGCCAAGGATGAAGTTTATTGTCGAGGCTCCACGACAGGGTATGGACAGATTGCCGAGGGAGAGCCTAACGGTGAGACTTTGCTGGTTGAACGCGCCTTTGAAGATGCTTTGGTTAAATTGCCGGAAATCAGTTGTTTTAATTCTACTTTGGCTCAGCGTATTCGTCCGGAAGATATTCAGGCACAGCTGGCCAGAATAAATAATCGGTTTAATTGTCCGAGTTGCTTTAATTCCCAATATGCGGAGGAACTGGGCGCAATTTCTGCTTTGCAAAATTGCCAGCCGGTTTGTGAAAACCAGACGTGTATTCCCGTGGTCGAAGTCGAGACTGACGGCGATGTCGCTGAAAGCAATTATGTTGTCACGGATGAAAGCTACGTCATTGCCGATGATTGTCAAACGCTTGAATTGGTTGAAGCGGGCGGGTCGACGGTCAAAAACAGTGAAAATATAACGCTGACTGATGATTATTTTATTGATATTCCGTTGGAAACAGAAACGTCGCAGGCTATTGAAGAAGGTGGTGCGGCAGCTACCAGCAGCAATATTGAAGTTAATGAAATTGATGAAGCGGCTTTTGCGACAATTAGCAACGAATTCTGCATTGTTAACAATCCGCCGTTTGAGAATCTGAATCCGCAAAATTTGTACAAACTGCGTGCCTCGATTGTTTCGGTTGAAAATGCCTCGGGCAAGAAAGGTGCCGGCCTTATCATTGCTGAGAATCTGGTGCTGACTTCGGCGGATTTGATTCAGAAAGAGAATAACGTTTATGATCTGGAAACGGTAAACGGCAAGAAATTTAAGGCATCGGCTTTTCGCGTCAATCCGTCAAAAAATGTTGCGTTGCTTTTGCTTGATCAACCGACATCTTATCAGCCGCTGCCTATGTCTTTGACGTTGCCTGAGGTTAACAAAGATATTTTGTTAACTCTCGGAATGCTGAATTTTGATGAAGGCGGCGAAAACTATATTGACAATGAAGGTCGTGTCGTCGGTTATCGGTGGTCTGAAGGGCGCGGTGCCGAAATTATTGTCGATACTTTTGTGCAAACCGTTACTTTGGGGGGAGCCCTGATAGACCAAAAAGGTAATGTTATCGGTATCGCGCATGAAAGCAAAAAGGGAGATAATTCGCCGGATTTGTTTATCCCGATTGAATCGGCGCTCAAGAGTTTAGGTTTGGAATTTTGCGGTCAACGGTCGGCTGTTCATAAGCCAAAGGCTGTGCAGGTCTATACACCGATAGCCGATGCTATTGACAATTCTCAGGCCGATAAGTCGCCCAAGCCGATGAGCGGCCTCCAGAAAAAATAATATGTCTTGTTTAGAAAACGTCCTTATTTATCCAGAGTAAGGACGTTTTTTTTCAGTCTGATCTTGCATCAGACAATATTTTTTCCTAAATATCTTAGAAAGTAAGTTTACAAAAAGGCGGTAGGGCATGACCACGATTTTATGCATTCGTAAGGCAGACCATGTTGTTATGGCCGGCGACGGGCAGGCAACGTTAGGGGAGGCTGTTATCTTTAAATCTCACTCAGTTAAAGTGCGCCGTATTGGCAACGGTAATATTATTGCCGGATTTGCCGGTGCTGCCGCAGATGGCATAACACTGATTGAGCGGCTGGAAGCTAAGCTTGAAAAACATGCCAATCAGTTGAAACGCGCTGCGGTTGAGTTGGCTAAAGATTGGCGTATGGATAAATATTTGCGCCAGCTTCAGGCTTTTATGATTGTGGCTGATAAAGATACTTCTTTGGTCATTTCCGGCACTGGTGAGGTTATGGAACCTGATGATGGTATTATTGGTATCGGTTCCGGCGGAAATTATGCTATGGCTGCTGCCAAAGCGCTTTATGAAGTTGATGAGTTGTCTCTTGAAGATATTGCCCGAAGAGCTATGAAAATTGCCGGAGATATTGATGTTTACACCAATCACAACGTTGTTATAGAGAGTATCAATAATGACTAATTTCAGCCCGAGAGAAATTGTTTCTGAACTGGATAAATACATCATTGGTCAGAATGAGGCCAAGAAAGCCGTTGCTGTTGCTTTGCGTAATCGTTGGCGCCGCATGCAGCTTCCTGATAAATTAAAAGAAGAAATCGTTCCCAAAAACATTCTGATGATTGGTCCTACAGGAGTCGGGAAAACCGAGATTTCTAGACGTTTGGCCAAATTGGCAAAAGCGCCGTTTATTAAGGTCGAGGCCACAAAATTTACCGAAATAGGCTACGTTGGGCGTGATGTCGAAAGCATTATTCGCGATCTGGTGGAGATTTCTTTGGTGCAAACACGCAAAAGCTTACGCAAAAGTGTTTCGGCTAAAGCTGAGGCAGCCTCGGAGAAGCGGTTGATTGATGCTTTGGTCGGAGCATCGGCAAGCGATGAGACCAAGACCAAATTTTTGCACTTGTTGCGAGAGCACCAGCTGGATGAGCGCGAGGTCGAGATATCTCTGTTGGATAATTCAACCGCATCTATGCCGACGATAGATATTCCCGGAATGCCCGGCGCTTCGATGGGGATGATCAGCCTTGGCGATTTGCTCGGTGGTGCGCCACAAAAATACAAAACTCGAAAACTTAAGGTCAGTGAAGCTTTTAAAGTTTTGATTGATGAGGAAAGCGACAAGCTGCTGGATAATGAGACGATCATTGCCGAAGCTATTAAGGCTGTGGAAAATGATGGTATTGTTTTTATTGATGAGATTGATAAAATTACTGGGAAATCAGACAGTGCCCGAGGCGACATCTCACGCGAGGGCGTTCAGCGCGACTTGCTGCCGCTGATTGAAGGGACGACTGTTTCTACGAAGTATGGCATGGTTAAAACGGATCATATTCTTTTTATTTGTTCAGGCGCTTTTCATCTGTCAAAACCGTCGGATATGCTGCCAGAACTTCAGGGAAGACTA
Organism: uncultured Alphaproteobacteria bacterium; assembly: GCA_944393715.1. Taxonomy (GTDB): domain Bacteria; phylum Pseudomonadota; class Alphaproteobacteria; order RF32; family CAG-239; genus CAZU01. Next base: position 23,308 of record CALYBB010000023.1, on the reverse strand, counting down.
CCAATTCGCGTTGAATTAAAAGCTTTGAATCATGCTGATTTTGTTCGTATTTTAACCGAGCCTGAGGCAAATTTAATTGAGCAATATATAGCGCTGCTCGGTACTGAGAATTTTCATTTGAAATTTTCACCGGATGCCATTGACAAAATTGCCGATATTGCTGTTGCTATTAATGAAAATGTTGAGAATATCGGTGCCAGACGTTTGCACACAGTTTTGGAGATTCTGCTTGAGGATATCAGTTTTTCTGCTTCAGATAAAAGCGGTCAGGAACTGACGATTACCGCTCAAATGGTTGAAGAAAAATTGAGCAAATATACCGTCAGCTCAGATCTATCGAAATTTATCTTATGATTGACGGAAATGTGCAGAATTTGAGCATTTATTTGCACTGGCCTTTTTGCCGGAGCAAATGTCCTTATTGTGATTTTTTCAGCCGTGTTAAGAAAAATTTTGATCAGGATGTTATTATTGACGGTTATCTGCAACAGCTGGAGCGTTATGCCGAGATTTTGCCCCGACGGCAGGTTATTTCAATATTTTTCGGTGGTGGTACACCTTCGCTTATCAACCCACGCAATATTTCGCGCATATTGGAAAAAATATCATGCTTATGGGCGCTTGATTCTAAGGCAGAGGTATCTTTGGAAGCCAATCCTAATACCCAAACACCTTCTTTGTTTGCCGATTTAGCTTCGGCTGGTGTTAATCGCTTATCTTTGGGGGTGCAATCTCTTGATGATAACGAATTAAAATTTCTTGGTCGTACGCATTCGGCAGCCGATGCTTATCAGTCCATGGAACAGGTAAAGCGCTATTTTTGCAATGCTTCTGCCGATTTTATCTATGCTCTTCCTGATCAAACGCCAGAAATTTGGTGTCGGCGCCTAAAAAAGATTTGTGCTCTCGGGTTTCCGCATTTGTCATTTTATCAGTTGACGGTTGAAGAAAACACCCCTTTTGGTCGCAGAGGAATTAAAACTTTGGATGAAGAAAGAGCGGCACAAATATATTTGCAGACTGAACAATTTTTGGCTGATGCCAATTATGGCAAATATGAAGTTTCCAATTATGCCAGAACCGGTTTTCAATCCATCCATAACAAAGTTTATTGGCAGGGCGGCGATTATATTGGTATCGGCGAATCAGCGCATGGTCGTTTGCATTTGGACGACAAAATTTATGCTGTGACCGATCCGTTGCAATTTGAAGAACTTTCGGCTCAAGAACGCGCTGAAGAACTGATCATTATGGGATTGCGATTGGTTTCCGGCATTAACAAAAAGAATTTCAAGCAAAATTGTGGCTTAGATTTTGATTTTTTTGTTAATCAAAAATTCAAAAAACAAAGTGTCGATGCCGGTCTGTTGTGTGAAACTTCCCAAAATCTTGCCGCAACGACGGAGGGTTTTTTGCTGCTTGACTGGCTGATACGGGGACTTTGCAGTTAGTCATCAATATTGAAATTGCCATTAACCAAAATCATAATCATTGCCAGAAAAAACAGCATTGCCCATCCGGCTTTGGCAGACAGGCCTCTTTCCCTGCGATTTGGAGGGCTTAAAGCAAAGACAAACAGAGGTGATGTCAGCAACAGCGCCGCTACATATCCCGGATTGGGCGCTAGGCGCATTGCCATTGTTTTGGCAGCGATTAAGATTGCTGAAAAACCGATAATGTAAAGACCGGTTTTTCTGATTTCGGGCGCTAATATTTTGTGCAGAATATTTTTTTTAGGCTTTTGTTGAAAAAATAGCAGCACCATATTATAACATCCCGAAACAAATGTTGCCACAACCAGATAGTATAAAATATTGCTCCATATATTTTGTCCCATCAGGGCTATTTCTTTGGTTGCCGCACTCATACCCGCTAAGGCTAAAACTGCCGGCAACATGTATTCAAATGCCTGTCGAGTTACCTTGCTTTTTAACATATACCAGTAGCAAATGCTGAAACCGGACAATGCCAAAAGCAGGGTGATAAATACGCTGCCGTTGTCAAAAAGTCGGACAAATTTTTGCGGTGTTAGGATCCACCAGATGATTGTTGTTGCCAGTACACTCAAAACCATTAAACGCGATGTGGTGCCGGCGCCGTATCTGGCTGAGGCAAAAAATAAATGTGAATCATAAATTCCGATAAATATTCCCTGCAAAATCAGCAGAGTCCAGTTGTGCCAGTCGGTTTGCGGTGGTACTAAAAATAAAAACGGAAAAAACAACAGCGAGATGCCGAAACCGCGCCAAATTCCTAGTACATAACCGTTAAAACGGCGGTGCTGGTTAACCATCGTGTATAAAGCCGAAAAAAATCCGTAAATCAGTCCGTTAATAATCCAAAGCATTTTGTTTCCTTGAGTGATATTAAACAATATACGCTTTGTTATGATATTTTAAATAACCGTCCTACTTAACATAAAAAAGCATTGTTAATTGCGTCGTTTTAACAACAATTATAAATTTTTTGCCGCGTATTTTTGACAGTTACTGCTTGAAAAAAAACATCTCTGCTATATATCATGGAGGTAAAAAATAAAAGGGAGATAGTATCATGAATAATATTTTGCGCACTACGGCTCTGGTTTTAACGATTATCGGTGGTCTTAACTGGGGATTGGTCGGCTTGTTTGGTTTTGATTTGGTTGCTTTTTTGTTCGGCCCTTTTAGCACCTTAAGCCGCGTTGTTTATACTTTAATTGCATTGTCGGCAATTACGATGGCCTTTGTGCCGGTTTGTTCGCTCCGCGAAGCTGTCCAGCACAAAATGAACTGATATTTGGTGCCGGATAAAGTGTTACAATAGATCTTTGTCCGGCAACTATCTAAAAAGATGTTTCGCTATTTTCCGGATCGGCGTCCAGAAGCTCAATTGCCAAATCATAATCGAAACCGGCTCGGATCAAAACAGCTAGATCTTTTTCTCTTCTCTCGCGTCTGATTTCCGTGTTTGCGCTGTAAGGGCCTATTTTTTTTCGCCGCATTAATTGTTTGGCCGCATCTGCCGGATCGTATGCCTGTTGTTCTAAGATGTCGGTGGCTATTTGTTTGTTGATTCCCTTTTCTTGCAACTTGCCCAAAATATAGCGCGGCGAACGGCAGTTTTCGATATAACGGCGTGTTTTTATCTCGGCAAATCTTTTGTCATCAATATATTTGCGTTCTATAAACTCTTTCACAATTTCTTCGGCCCAACGATAGGCTTCTTTTTTATCAAAATCTTTGTCATATACGGCGTACAAAGATATTCGACGGCGCAACATCGTTCTAAAAGTTGCCTCAGAGGCCTCAAATCGTTTAAGATAATTCAACGCAATTTCCCTCAGCTGCTGCGGGGTCATTTTAGGGGGTGTTTTTTTTAAATATTTTCTTTTACAATCTGACAACACTTGAAAAAGCCTTTATTTTGGATTATAGCATAGATAAACATTATGTTACGGAGTTTATCAAGGATTTATATAAATGCCTAATAAAAATTTTGACAACTGTGTATCTTTTTTTATTGATGGCGGCGCTTTTCAAGGGCGTCTCATTCGCTTAAACGAAGTTATCAATACAATTTTAAGCAAGCATTCCTATCCTTTGCCGGTTTCTGCCGTTGTTGCCGAGAGCACCGTTTTGGCTGCCATACTTTCCAGTACATTGAAATATGATGGTTTGTTTACTTTACAAACCCAGAGCAACGGTCCGGTTTCAATGGTGGTTGTTGATGTTTCGTCTGCCGGAAAAATTCGTGCCTGTGCCCGTTTTGATGAACATCGTCTTGAAACCAGTCAGGCCAGACGCAAAACGGCAGGGCAGATAGAACCGGCACCGCATTTAATGGGGGCAGGTCATTTGGCTTTTACGGTAGATCAGGGAAAAGAAACCGAACTTTATCAGGGGATTGTTGATTTGCGCGGCAAAGATTTGACGGAATGCGCGTTGCGCTATTTTAAACAATCCGAACAGATAGATACAAGTCTGAAACTTTTTTTACAACCGCCACAAGGCGAAAGCCTCTCTTGGCTTGCGGCCGGTATCATGTTGCAAAAGATGCCGATCAAAGGCGGTGTATCGGTTGATGAAAATGTTGCGGCTGAAACTTGGAATGAAGCTAATGTCTTTATGCAAAGTCTTTCTGAGGATGAAGTTTTTGATGCGGATCTGTCATCTAAAGAGATTTTGCATCGCCTGTTTCATGCTAACGATCTAACCCTTTTGCAAACCAAGGATTATTCTTTTGGCTGCCGCTGCAACCGCGAAAAACTGCTTAATACTTTAAGCACTTTTTCCAAGCAAGATATTGCGGATATGGTTGAGGATGGTAAAATAACGGCAACTTGTCATTTTTGTTCTGAGCAATATTGTTTTATGCCGAGCGAATTGATAAAACAATAGGTTAACCAGATTTTAATTAATTTATTCATATACTGCAAACAGCTGTAGTATGGTTTCGTCAGCTGCTTGTTTAAATGTTTGGACAAATGAATATGATAACTGCAAAGAAAATTTTATCTGTTTTGGGTGTTACATTATTCTTAGCGGCCTGCGGTACGCTTTACGGCACACCGGAGGAAGATCTGCCTCGTTACAGCGAGCCTCGTTTTACTACTGAAACGCCAGTTGAACTGAAGGTCAGCAAAATTAATGTCATCTCAGAGTTTACACCGAGTTTTACGCGGCCGCATGTTGAGCACTTATTTCCAGTATCCATAGAAAAGACAGCTCGTCTTTGGGCTAGAGATCGTCTTAAGGCGGCGGATTTCTCTTCGCCTAAAATTGCCGAAGTTATTATTCGTGATGCTTCTGTGACAGAGGAGCTTGAAGAAGGTGCTCAAATTTTTGAACAAGACAAAGTTAAATATTCAGCGCGTTTGGTGGTTGCTGTCAAGATAACCGATCCTTCAAGCTTGGCTCAAGCATCAACGGAAGTTGAAGCTTGGCGCAGCTTAACTATTCCGGCTAATACGGATATTGCGGCCAAGGAAGTTTATTGGAACAACATGGTGCAGAAGCTGTTTGATGACTTTAATGACCGGATGACGGCCAATATATATCAGCACTTGAATGCTTTTGTCGTTAGTCAGGATTTGACACCGGTTTACTACTAATTCAGCGTCCTCAACGCCGCATTGTTTCCCATGGATAGACTGAATGTCGGCACACGGATATTTTTGGCGCCGGACGTTCCCTCCGCTTCAACTTTGCAGCTGCCATAAAAAACGGCGTTTTGTGCCTTGAGCGGTGCATATGAGGTGTATTCAAAATATTCTCCAGGTTCCAGTTCCGGCATTTCTCCTTTGAATCCAGCTGAAGAATCGTGGTAAAGATTGCCGCGGTCGTCAGTGATGTTCCAATCCTTACCGACTAAACGAATCTTTTGGGGACTGTTGTTTTCAATACATAAATAATAGCCCCACATATAACGATTCTCCGCTTCTTCGGCTTCCATAGGTACCGATCCTGCCGAAACAACAATTCCATCGGTTTGCAGACTGACTAAGTCATCGGCAATGCTCATTTTTCACCTCTTTGTTTTTAGACCACCGAATTTTAATCTTTTGTTAACCAGTATCCTAAAAACAGCTCAAAACGAAAACAAGCCTTTCAAATTTTTATCCCCAATCTTATCCACTTTTTTTTGTAACCGATTATTTGAAAAAATAACACAGCTTTCAATCATCATGTTATATAATAAAAATTTTTCTTTGGATTCGTTGCTGAGCTTGACGGTATGTGAACATATTAGAATGAGGCATTTAAGGTTATGTGGAAGGGGCGGATAAATGAGATGTTTATTTTTTTTGTTTGAGATATTTTAAAATTTGGCACGCTAGTTGCATATAAATCGGCAGAGAAGGAAAATTATTCAAACCATGGGGAAATGGTTATTGAATTAAGGGGAATATTTTATGGATAATACATCATATATTGCGTTGTCGCGGCAGATGGCCTTGTGGAAACAGATGAATATTGTTTCCAATAATGTCGCCAATATGAATACTGCCGGTTATAAGCAGGACAATGCCGTTTTTACGTCGTATATTAATCAGACGCCGGATGCCGCAGGGGTCGGCTCTGCACCGCAATTTTTTGCGTTGGATTTTGGCGAATTTCAGGATTTCAGGGAAGGCGCTTTTAAAAATACGGGCAATACGTTTGATTTGGCCATTAAAGGCGACGGCTTTTTTTGTATTGAAACGCCGGCGGGCGAGAAATATACCCGCAAAGGTGAATTTACCTTGAACGAAGATGGCGCTTTGGCTACGACGGAGGGCGATTTGGTTATGAGCGAAAATGACACGCCTTTGTTTTTTGCGCCGGGTGAGACTGAAATAACCATTTCAGAAAGCGGCGATGTTATGACGGAGAATGGTTTTATCGGGCGATTGAAAATTGCCAGATTTGCCGACAACCAAAAATTGTTGAAAAGCGCGGGCGTGCTGTTTGATAATGTTGAAGGAAATGCCGTGATGTTTGGTTCGGAAAATATCCGAATCGCTCAGGGGATGGTGGAAGCGTCAAATGTCAATGCCATAGCCGAGATGACAAATTTGGTTAAAATTCAGCGCAGCTATGATTATGTGCAGCAGATGATTGATGAAGAGCATGATCGTCTGTCCAATACGATTTCGACTTTTGCGGAATTAGCTTGATTTTTTTGAGGGAGATAAAATTATGAGATCTTTACAAATCGGCGCAAGCGGTATGCTGGCTCAACAGACCAATGTTGATACCATTGCTAATAATATCGCCAATATGAACACGACGGCTTATACCAAAAGAAGAGCCGAATTCAGCGATCTTTTGTATCAGAATGTGGTGCGTCCTGGTGCGGCGTCAACTGCGGACAATACGATTGTTCCGGCAGGTATTCAGATGGGGCTTGGTGTTCGGACGGCGGCGATTTATCGTATTACCGAGGGCGGATCGTTAACCTCTACCGGTAATGATTTGGATCTGGCTATCCGCGGCAGAGGGTATTTCACAATTGAATTGCCGGAGGGAAAAGGGACGGCTTATACCCGAGACGGCGCTTTTCAGCGCAACGGCGATGGAACCATCGTAACGCATGAAGGCTACGTCGTGCAGCCGGAAATTACCATTCCGGAAGATGCAACAGAAGTTTATGTTAATAGTTCTGGTGAGGTTTGGATTAAACAAGACGGCGAAACAGACGAAGTGAATGTCGGGCAGCTGGAATTGGCAACTTTTGTTAATGAGGCAGGTCTGGAAGCTTTGGGCGACAATTTGTTTATGGAGACGGAAGCCTCTGGTGCACCGGTGGTCGATAATCCGGATGCGGAAGGGTTTGGGTCGATTTTGCAGGGGTATTTGAATACCTCGAATGTCAGTCCGGTTACTGAAATTACCGAACTTGTTTCGGCTCAGCGTGCTTATGAAATGAATTCTAAGATCATTACAACGGCAGATTCTATGCTTAATACCATTAATCAGATGAGATAGGAAGACGCGGGATGCGACTGGTATTGACAATTTTGACATTTATGCTGATAGCAATACAGCCTGCCGGTGCGCTTGTTTTGTCGCCGGATGATATGGCAGAGGCCGTGCGACGGGAGTTTGTCGAACAGGGTTTGGGCGATAATGTTGAGGTTGAATTTTTCGGCGGGCAGACGGAATTTGCATTTGAAGGCGTCAAAGATGCCAAAATTATGGTCAGTTATTTGGAAGTTGAAGAGGAACAGAATAAATTTACGGCCGAGGCGGAAATTTTTGCCGATGGGAAACCGGTGGAAAAGACAAAGCTCTTTGGACGTTATTTTGTTATGACAGAGATTTGGGTTCCGATTAAAGATATTGAAAAAGATAAAATTATTCGGAGCGAGGATTTGAAAAAAGTCGTTTTTCGTTCTAACCGTTTGAGAGAAGGGACGGTCGGCGCAAAAGAAAGTTTGCTTGGCAAACAGGCTTTGCGGCTTATTAAAGAAGGTAAGCCGATTATGCTTAGGGATATTCGTGATGAAGTTTTGATTAAAAGAGGACAGACAGTGCTGGCGGTTTATAGGCATAAGGGTTTGCAAATAATGACAAAAATGGAAGCGCAAGAAGATGGTGCGAGAGGACAGAGAATAAAGTTGTTGAACACAAAAAGCGGCAAAGAAGTCGTCGGGAAAGTTGTTGATAAAAATATGGTCGAAATTGCGGCTGAGTAGCCAGAGGAGCTATTGAAATGGGATTGAAGAATGGAAATATTGTAAAAGGGACGATCTTTTTGGTGATGGTAATGTCGTTGTCTGGATGTGGTATGTGGTCAAGATTGTCGCAGGTTGGGCAGGAGCCGCCGTTGACACCGATTACTAATCCGGTCGAGGTTAAAGGGTATGAACCGGTGAGTATGCCGATGCCGGTTCCGGAAGAAAAAAAGCAGGCTGCTAATTCTTTGTGGCATCAGGGTGCAGACGGCTTTTTTAAAGACCAGCGCGCGGCAAAAGTCGGTGATATTATTACGGTGAAAATTACGGCTCAAGATAATGCTTTGATGGAAAATGAGATGGAGCAGAATCGCGATGATAATACGGATTCAATGGGGATGGGGTCTTTGTTTGGTTATGAATCATATCTCGGCAAAGTCTTTCCGGGGGATGTGAATAAAGACAGTCTGGTCGATATTACGTCTAATCGTGAGATTTCCGGTGATGGTAAAATAGACCGTAAAGAGGATATTGATGTAACAATGGCTGCAGTGGTTACGCAAGTTTTGCCAAACGGCAATTTGGTAATTGAGGGGACACAGGAAATCAGGGTGAGTTATGAGGTGCGCCAGTTGTCGGTTAGAGGAATTATCCGCCGCGCCGATATATCGTCCGACAATACCATTGCGTCAAATAAGATTGCTGAGCTTAGGGTTTCTTACGGTGGTCAAGGCGTGATTACGGATGTTCAGCAACCGCGTTACGGACGACAGATCTTGGATATTGTTGCGCCGTTTTAATAAAGAAGAGTTCCCCTATTATTATGTGATGATCTTTTAAGGAAAAATCTCCCCAATTTTTTCTTAAAAAAAGGCGCTGCCGGCAGTATGTCGGATGTGCCAAAATTGAAGACAAGAGGGTTTGTGTCAGGATGCGCATTTTTATTCCCCAAAGGCCGTTTTGGCCAAACCCTTTTTAGTTTTTGATAAAAGCGGAGTTTTAGAAAGTTTTTGGATAATATTAAATAAAATGGAAAAACAACAATGTTAGATGAAATCAAAAACGAAATTGACGGAGCCAGCCAAGAAGCTGAGCTCTTGAGGGAATATGCGGATTCTTTGGAAAGGGCAGCCGTATCGGATAACAGCCGGTATAAACTGCTGGTGTTGGATGAAAATCTGAAGATGTGGGTGGCTATTGAGGCCTCAATGAAAAGTCCCAAGAATATGTTGCCGCAGGAGATTAAAGACAATTTGACCAAATTGTCGAAATATGTGGAGCAAGTCACAATATCCAAAGGGGTAAATATGACGGACAATTACTACAGGTCATTGGCGGAGATTAATCGGCAGATATCGCAAGGGCTTATGGAATCGGTTAATACCAATCTAGCACAACAAGAGGCTTATTATTTGGCTAAGTGCGGATTGGATTTGTCCGAAGCCGGAAAGTCAGGCGACAAGCAGCAGATGGTTGAGGCTCTGGATAATAATCAGCGGTTATGGGTCTTGATTAAGACGTTGATGAGCTCAAAAAACAGTAAGATGCCGCAGGAAACAAAAGATAATTTGATTAAGTTAGCCGATTATGTCTCCAGAAATACGATTAAACTTGGACAAAATCTGGATAATATGGATCAAAAAATGCTTAGTTGTTTTGTTAATATTAATCGGCAGATTTCTGAAGGACTGCTGGGACACAGATAAGTTTTTGTCAGGGAACGAAAAAGCTTCGTCAATGCGGAACGAAGCTTTTTTGGTATAAGTTATGTTTGGATATTGTCAAAGGGCAATAAAAAGATTATAAAAAGTCTGACCGTTCTGAAAAATTGAGAGGAAGATGTTTTTTTCAAAATTTGAATGCAAAATGGCCGGACGTTATTTGCGGGCACGGCGGAAAGAGGGTTTTATATCAGTAATCACGGGGTTTGCCTTTAGCGGGATTGCGCTCGGTGTGGCGACGCTGATCATTGTGATGAGCGTTATGAATGGTTTTCGTTCTGAACTCTTAGGCCGGATTTTGGGAATTAACGGTCATATTGGTATTATGGCGCCGAGCAGCTATCCTTTTAATAATTATCGCAGTGCTGTCGGTGAGATAGAAAAAATTGAGCATATTCAGCTGGCAATTCCGATGATTGAGAATCAGTTGCTGGTTACATCCGGAAAATCGGCGGAGGGAGCCATGGTCAGGGGAATCTCTGCTGAGGATATGTTACGCAAACCGGCTTTGGCACAGTCCGTGTCTGATGTCGACTTGGATTATTTTGAAGGTGATAAGGTTATTATGGGAATCCGGTTGGCGCGCAAGATGGGTGTGGTTGAGGGTGACAAAATAACGTTGCTGTCGCCAAATGGAAAAGTAACGGCTTTTGGAACAGTGCCGCGAATGAAGTCTTATCAGGTTATTGGTTTGTTTGATTCCGGTATGTATGAATATGATGCTAATTTTGTGTTTATGCCGCTTTCGTCGGCGCAGGTGTATTTTGGCCTGACAAATGCGGTTACCAATATTGATGTGACGATAGATGATGATAAGTATTTGCAGCCAGTGCGTGATGCTTTGGAAAAGAGTTTGGGAGGCAGCGCATATATTTATGACTGGAAACAAAGTAATGCGGCGTTTTTTAATGCCATTGAGGTTGAGCGTAATGTGATGTTTGTTATTCTGACGCTGATTATTTTGGTGGCTGCTTTTAATATCGTTACAGGGCTGATTATGCTGGTGAAAGATAAAGGGCGCGATATTGCCGTTCTGCGCACGATGGGTGCGACAAAAGGAATGATTATGAGAATTTTCTTTATGGACGGTGCTCTTATTGGCGTGGTCGGGACGGCTTTAGGGGTAGTGTTGGGTCTTTTGTTCTGTGAGAATATTGAGGAAATTCGCCAAGGCCTGCAATCATTGCTTGGGCGAGATCTGTTTTCCGCGGAGATTTATTTCTTATCTAAACTGCCGGCGAAGGTTGATATGACAGAGGTGTTGAGCGTGGTAGGAATTTCGCTATTGTTGTCGTTTGTTGCGACATTGTACCCTGCATGGCGGGCGGCAAAATTTGATCCGGTGGAGGCGCTGCGTTATGAATGACCAAACGCCGGTATTGGAATTGAGAAATTTGTCCCGCTCTTTTAAACAGGGCAGCCAAATGTTGCAGGTTTTGCGCAATGTTGAGCTTGAGATTGAAAAAGGGGAGGCGGTTGCGCTTATTGGTCCTTCGGGCGCCGGAAAATCGACATTGTTGCAGATTGCCGGACTTTTGGAAAAACCGACAAAAGGCGATGTTTATCTTGACGGGCAAAATTGTTCTAAGCTCGGGGATACAATGCGTACGATGCTGCGGCGTGATTATTTGGGTTTTGTGTATCAATATCATAATCTGCTGGCAGATTTTGATGCGGTTGAAAATGTAATGATTCCACAGCTGATTGCAGGTGTTAAGGTAAGAGAGGCCGAAAACAGAGCTAAGTGGTTGTTAAATAAAATGGGACTAGGAAAAAGATTTCGCCATCGGCCGGCGGAAATGTCCGGCGGTGAGCAGCAAAGGGTGGCCATAGCCCGAGCATTGGCCAATACGCCAAAATTGTTGTTGGCTGACGAACCAACGGGAAATCTGGATCCTAAAACGGCGGAAACGGTTTTTGCGGCTTTGTTGGCGGTGGTTAAAGAAACGGGGTTGAGCGCACTGATTGCGACGCATAATTTTGATTTGGCAAACAGAATGGATCGCAAAGTGAGGCTTGACGGCGGAAAGTTAATTGATATGCGAGCAGAAAAATTCATCAGTGATCAAAATTTTTATTGAGGAGGAGAGAAATGAACAGTTATTGGAAACAAAGTTTATGGATCGGCGGAATTTATTGGATTATATCTCAATGTTTTGCTTATGTGGGGACATATTGGAGCAGCTTGACAGATACGGCGATTTCGGTGTTGTTGCTTTTATTTTTGATTCCGATGAAATGGTTGCAGCCATTTGGAAAGATAGATTGTTTTATTCGTCGGAATCCGGTTATTTCGACTCTATTGGTATCCGTCGGGTGGGTTCCGTATGTGGTAGCCATTATTTTTGTTGTTAATGTGATTGCCGCGTTTGTTATCGTTTTGGCCGGTCCGCAGTACGAATATCATTTGTTTACGTTGTTTAAGGTAATTATAACGGCGACAGATGTTCGACATGTGGTGACGATTTTGACAATTATAGCGGCGGTGTTTATGGTCTTGGTTCGCCATAAGTCGATTGCTGGTGATCTGGATAAAAGGTATAAATTGGTTGCAAATTGTCAGATTGAGAAGAAGCATATAACAACAGAAAAAACGATTGTGAAAGCAGAGGAAGACACAGAAAAAGTCAGAAGACATAAAACCGCCACACAGCAGCCAGCCAAAAAAATAAAAAAAGCTGCGGTTTCAGGAAAAGTAAAAAAAACTAAAACAGCGGCAAAAAAAATGAATCAGTCGACTAAATTGGCGAAAAAAGGTAAGCCGGCGTCCGGAAAAAAGGTGCGGTCGAATAAATCTGCGGCTAAAGAGGCTAAATAAAAAAAGAAATACCCAAAAAGGCGGCTTTTATGAAAAAAAGCCGCCTTTTTGTCTGCCGGTTTGTTTAAATGAGTTTGTTAGGGCATATATTGTTGGAGGTAGGGTTTTAAAATAAGGAGGGAAAATGGCTACATTTCTGAAATATCTGATTTATATTTTTATTTTGGCGGCTTTATATATTGTTGGTAAGGGGATTTATGACGGTAGCATTACTTCAGATACGACGGTTGGCGAAGTAGTTTCTCAGGTCGACAAAGGGACCGGAACAATGGCTAAAAATGCCGCAGGCACCGTTGGACGAGCCGTTGAACAGCTTGAAGAAAAGGGCAGAAAATAGAATCATACAAGCTTGTCAATATCTTCGATGTGTTCATTCTTTTCATAAAAATGCTTAAGATAATTGCGGCCCGTGCGTTCGACTTCTTCGTCTTTGATAATTGTTTGGTTGTTGTTATAGATGCTAACTTTGCTGGGGTTGGGATCGGAAGATTCGGTATTTTCTTCAAAAATGCCGCTTAAGGCTAAGGCCTCAATGCTTGTTGATATGTTAGGGGTAGGCGAGCTAAAATCAGCCGACGAATTCTGTTCTCTGGATTGGCGGCGGTTTTGTTTTGTGTCGCCGTCTGTTTCGCCTCGCACCAGAACATTGTTTGATGTATCAATATTCTCAACAAATTCCGCGCGGTTTTCCATTACGAAAGAGCGGCTTTCAATTTTGGCAGAAGTCGGCGTTGATGTGCTTATTCTGCGCGTTGAGGTAATACTCATGCGGATTCTCCCATAAGATTATTATGCCTGAAATACTTTAGGCTTCCCTTGTCTTCTTAATTATAGCATACAAAAGCTTAAAAATCCATAATAATTTGGCGGTTATGCCTGTTTTTGGTCGTTATGCCTTTTTATCATCAGAATCGGCGGAATTATTTTGATTATCATTTAGCTTTTTTTGTTTGGAAAAAGCACGTACCTCGTCTGCTTTTGTTTTGCTCCAAGATGTTCCCAAAGCCAGAAGTTCTTTTAATTTTGGTTGTAAGATGTTCCATTGTTTTTTTAGCATATCAACTTTTATGACGCCGAAAATAAAGGCAATAGCCACGATAATAACAATCCATTCTAACATTTTTTTGTCCTTTGTTGTTTGTGTAAAATCTCGGTTGCATCGGCTCCATCAAGGTTTGAAGCCGCAAGATCTTTAAGTTTAGCATACTCTGCGGCATCAGTTTTGATATCCGTCAGTATAGTGTGATTATGCAAAATATGTCGAGCATTGTCCAGATGTTCTGATGCATCGTCGGATAATTTTGGGCAGTTGTCTGCCAACATTTTTAATTCATTTATGTCTCCGCCACAATAACAGACAGCATCGCAACCGGCATTGAGCGACATTACGGCGCGTTTTATTACTGAACCTGACAGGGCATGCATATCAATAGCGTCAGATAAGAGCAGTCCTTTGAAGCCAATTTGACCGCGAATTAATTCACGAATACCGATAGCGCTTTGGGTTAAGGGATTGTCTTTATCTAACGCGGTAAGCAAAATATGGGCTGTCATTCCAAGAGGAGCATGACGACAATTTTTAAATGGAGTCAATTCATCTTGCAGCTCTTGTTTTGATTGCCTAATGACAGGGAGATCGAAATGCGGGTCTGCGGCGGCCAAACCATGTCCTGGTAAGTGTTTGATGCAAGGGAGGATATTATTAGCCATATATTGATCGATCATAATTTTCCCTAATTCCGAAACGATCTTCGGTGATGATGAAAAACATCGACCGTGCAACGCTTCGGTGGTTTGAGGATGAAATATATCTAAAACCGGAGCTAGGTTAATGTTGATGCCGACATCTTTACAATCTCTGCTGATGAGTCTTGCATGAAGTTCGGCGGCTCGTTTTGCTTTGTCTTGAGGCAATGCTCCTATGGCCGCTTGCGAAACATAAGGACGGAAATCCGGTTCTCTTAGTCTTCTGACGCGTCCGCCTTCTTGGTCAACGGCTATCAGAACATCGTCCCTGCCTATGGTTTGTCTGATTTCGGTAATTAAGTGTTTAAGTTGTTTTTTGTTTGTTATGTTACGAGAGAAAAGAATTATTCCTAAAGGATTGCTGCGGGAAAAAACGTGTTTTTCTTCATCGCTTAGGATCGTTCCTTTGCAAGACATCAGGGCGGCCGTAATAGGTTTTTCCATGATGTGTTTTCCTTATATTAACCAGCCGGCAAGCAGAAAAGAAACTTGCTTCAAATAAACAGCAAAAGGATTAAAATCTATTCTGAACGTTTGCAATAGCATCGGCAGAACAAATGCCAGAATAATAATAAAAATTAAACCGCCTCTTTCGGAAGCAAGAAATTTTTGGATAACATGATTGTCAGACCAGCCCAGCAAAATTTTTGAGCCGTCTAGTGGCGGAATTGGCAAAAGATTAAAGACTGCCAGCACGATGTTGAATAAAACCATGTTGAGCCAAAACATAGCGACAATGCCGCTGACGACGGACAAAGGGAGCAGCAAAGACAGCTTTAAAAACAAAGATGATATGATTGCTAATAGCAAATTTGCAATGATTCCAGCAGCGGAAACCAGAACAATATCTCTTTTAGGATGTTTAAAAGCTCTGTAATCAACGGGAACAGGTTTGGCCCAGCCGAAAATAAATCCGGCCTTGGATAAAAACAATAATGCAGGAAGAATAATCGTTCCGAAAATGTCAATGTGTTTTAGCGGATTGACAGATAGTCGGTCGGCTTCTTTCGCGGTATTGTCTCCCAGACGCCAAGCCATATAGCCGTGAGCAATTTCGTGGGCAATAATGGCAATAAAGATGGCAATGGCCGATGTCAGAATTTTTATCAGCATTTATTTTTTCTTTACCAAACAAGAACCACCGGCAGATTTTACGGCGTTGCATACTTTATCTGCTTCTCCGCGTTCTTGAAAAGAACCCGCCATCAAACGGTAAAAGATGCCTTTGTTGCCGAGATCAGCTTCTTGAATTTCATGTGGAAGATCTTTTAGAACAGCATATTTTTTGCTGAGTTCATTCCAAGCTTTAGACATTGCCGATTTATTAGGTGAAGATATGAGCTGAATTTGCCATGTTCCTTTAGCCACAGTGGCTTCTTTGGGGCGTGGAGCTGTTTGGGAAGCCGGAGTTTCGGCTTTGGAAATGCTTGAATTTTTTTGAACTTCGGCAGAAGAGGTCGTACTTTTTGGCGCCGAAATTTCTTTTACGTCTATTTTTGCTTCTTTTTTTGTTTCCGGTTCGGTTTGTTGCTTAGCAACAGATTTTTTTTGTTCTTCTGCGGTTATGATCTTTTCTGCGTTTTCGATAACCGGAGAGGTCGGTAATTTTTCTGTTGGCAAAGCATCTGCCGTTATGGTCGGAACCTTCGGTTCTTCAGGCGGGGGCAAAAGATTTTCTACTTTGACTTCGGGCGTGTCTTTCTTTTCGACGATGTCATAAACGGTTTTGTCCTGATTGAGAATTTCCATTCCGCCCGGATCCGCTGGTTGAACTTTAACCGCGGTTTGAGGCCGGCGGATAACGGGAATTTCCGTGTCTTCAACTTTTGAGTAGTCCGGCGACAGGATAAACCAACTGACTATGCCGGCTAATCCGACACCTAAGACAGTGCCTAAAAATATATGTCTTGAACGGTTGATGTCATTTTTGCGTTCTTCAAGGCTTTCCAGAGGTTGAGAATTAAGGCGCTGACGAAATTCATCCAAAAATTCGCCTCCTTTGTCTAATTCTTCATCGTCGCGAAAATCGTCCAGCATTACTGCTCTCCTTTTGTATTAAATGGTAACATGTTGTTGTTTATACAATAAAAAACTTTATAATCCCTTAACGACGGATAAATTAAAAACGGTAAACCGCATTAAAAAGTTTTTGGTGCTCTTCGACGGCAAAGGCATCGGTCATATTGGCAATATAGGTACAGATACAATCTGCTTTGGCGCGGTCATCTTCCGCTTTTTCGATTTTTGGGCGCAATTCCATCGGCAGAAGCTTGTCGTCGTTCATGAAGGCGTTGAATAAATCTTCAATGATTTTTTGCGATTTCATGTCCATGCGGGCAATGTTGCTATGAGTATAGAAGTGATTGGTTAAAAATTGATGCAGGTTATAGATTTGTTGGTGCATTTCTTTGGAAAAATTCGCGGTGAAAGCTGGATTTTTGCGGATATCATCCACAGTTTTTATTTGGTGTTTGGCAATGTTTTGGCGCGAAGTTTTCAGCAGGTCAAACACCATTGCGCTGATGAGTGAGCGCGTGATGGCGTAGATGCGTAGTTCGTTGCTGCTGTCGGGATGTTTTTTGTCAAAACGACCGACGATTTCTTGCACAAAATCCAGTTCGCTGAGTTGATCGATTGTGAAAAATCCGGCACGAAAACCATCGTCAATATCATGATTGTTGTAGGCGATATCATCGGCAAAAGAAGCGATCTGAGCCTCAAGAGAAGGATAATGTTTGAGATCAAGCGGAAATTTTTTATTAAAATTTTTTAGGAAATTGTTGGAAATTTTTTTGATTGGGCCATTGTGTTTTATGGTGCCTTCAAGTGTTTCCCATGTCAGGTTTAGTCCGTTAAATTCGGGGTAGTGGTTTTCTGTTTCGGTCATAATCTTGAGGGAGTTGATGTTATGATCAAAACCGCCAAAATTCTTCATGCAGCGATTGAGAGCCCGTTCGCCGGCATGACCAAAAGGCGCATGGCCGAGGTCGTGTGCCAGAGCAATAGCCTCGCCGAGTTCTTCATTTAAATTCAGATTTTTGCATAAAGTGCGAGTAATTTGCGATACTTCGATACTGTGAGTCAGGCGCGTGCGATAGCTGCGACCTTCATGATAGGCAAAGACTTGAGTCTTGCCTTCCAAGCGGCGAAAGGCCGCAGAATGAATTAAACGATCGCGGTCGCGCTGGAAATCTGAGCGGATCGGATTGGCATAATCCGGAAACAGTCTGCCGCGGGAACTTTTGTTGACAGCGTAATCAGCAAGGGGCATTTTTTTGCTTTCCATGTTAAAAAAAATATTATAGTTTTAATTTAAGATAAGGAACTAAAGAAAGAGTTAATAAATGAAAATTGCGACTTATAATGTGAATTCTGTTAATGCTCGCATGGAAAATTTGTTGAGATGGCTTGCGGCACAACAGCCGGATGTTGCGCTTTTGCAGGAGATTAAAAGCACGTATGAAAATTTTCCGGCTTTTGAATTGCGGGCGGCCGGTTATAATGTTGAGATTTTGGGGCAGAAGAGTTATAACGGCGTTGCTATTTTGAGTCGGCATAAGATTAAAGTTACTCAACAAGGGCTGCCGGAGTTTGAGGATGAAAATGCCCGCTATCTTGAGGCTGAAATTGCTGTTAACGGGATGGTGTATAAGGCGGCATCAATCTATTTGCCGAACGGTAATCCACCGTATAATAAACCAGATGATGACAGTAAATTGTGCTATAAACTGAAATGGATGGACGCTTTTTGTCGCCGTGCCGCTGTTTTGGCCGAGGAGCGTCAACCGGTGATTTTGGGTGGTGATTTTAACGTTATTATGACCGATAATGATGTTTATGATCCGGCGGCTTTTCGCAGCAATGCCTTGTTTCTTCCTGAGGTTGTTCGTAAATTAAAAGCTTTTTCGTATCTTGGCTATTATGATGCTTTTAGAATCTTGCATCAAAAAGAAAACGGCTATACTTTTTGGGATTATACCGGTGCCGCGTTGCGCAACGATATGGGGATGAGAATAGATTATTTGTGGTTGAATGCCTATGCCGTTGACCGGCTCGAAAGTTGTCGGGTTGATAAAACACCGCGTTTGAGCGATAAACCATCGGATCATACGGTGTTGGAAGTGGTGTTGCGTTAAATGAAAAGTTTTTTGTTTTTGCTGTTTTTGCTGTTGTGGCGTTTTGATGCGTTTGCTGCCGATGACGGGGGGTGGCGGAAAATTTATACTCAGGTTCCGGAGGCCTATGTTTATAATGTAACACCGGAAGAATTAGCTGTTGCGGCATTAAAGTCATTGCATAGGGTTGATAAAAATTTGACGGTGGGGAATGATAAAACCCGTTTGACGCTTTATTACAAAGGAAAAGTGGTTAAAGTTTTGCGTAAGCCAGAGGACAGACAAGATGCGGCGTCTTGGGCCGAATTGAGCACAATGATGAGCCTTGCCGCAGCCGAATATTCGCCGATAGCCGGACAGAGAGATTTTGAGTTGCCGGATATTATGGCCGCAGGTATGGTGCGAGTTTTGGACAAAGATTCAAAATTTTATGGCGATATGGATAAAGCTTTGGGAATTTCATCTGTCAATAAAAGAACTTTTGCCGCGCGGCGGGACGGTAATGATTTATACATTAAAATAACAGCTTTTAACAAGCAGACGTTGGCCGAAGTAAAAAAAGCCTTGGAAGAAAATGCGGCTGCCGCAGCATTGGTTTTGGATTTGCGCGGATGCCCAGGGGGAATGCTCGGTGAGGCAATTAAAATGGCCGATTTGTTTTTGGACGGCGGAATTATTGCTTCAACCAGAGGGAAACAGCCGGAAGAAGTCTACTATACCGCAGATGCCGGTGATATGTGGCGGGGAAAAGAAATAACGATTTTGGTGGATAAGCAAACAGCTTCTGCTGCGGAGGTTTTGGCCGCGGCGTTGCAGGAACAGGGAAGGGCTGAGATTGCCGGAGAAAAGACCCAGGGTAAAGGGAGTATTCAAAAACTTTTGCCACTTCCCAGCGGCAGCGTTTTGGCCATAACTAATGGTTTTTTTATGACGCCTTCTGGTCGGGAACTTAACGGCAAGGGAATTTTTCCGGATAAAAAAGTGCCGGAATTTTACGAAAATTGAAAATTATGATTGACATGGCGCAAAAAAAATGTATAGTACGCGCAAATGTTTTGATTGTAACCTTAATTTTAAGAGTAGAGAAAAATGGCTAAAGCAGTAAAAGTTAAAGTAAAATTGGAAAGCACTGCCGGTACGGGAACATTCTATCTTGCTGAAAAAAATCCGAGAACTCATCCGGAGAAGTTGACTTTGAAGAAGTATGATAAAAAGTCGAAAAAGCATGAGGAATTCGTCGAAAAGAAATTAAAGTAAGACTTTAGTTGCGTTTGACAAGAAAGAGCCGGTTTTGTGAGAAACAGGCTCTTTTGTTTTGGTATGTGTAAAAAAACTTGGCTTAAGAGTTAGCCGTCTAACAGGCAGGCCTTTTTATATTCTTGTTTTAAGTGTTCAATCTCAACATTGGTGTAGCGCTGGGTTGTGGAGAGGGACGCATGACCCAATAATTCCTGAATGGAGCGCAAATCTGTTCCCTCCGCCAAAAGGTGAGTAGCAAAAGAATGGCGCAGAGCATGCGGTGTCAGGCTGTTTGGTAGTCCTAAAACCAATCTCAGCTTTTCTAATGTCCGCTGGACAATCCGTGGGCTGATGCGCTCGCCTCTTGCCCCTAAAAATAAAGCGTCTCCTTGTTTTTGTTGGTAGGGGCAAGCCTGTTGGTAGGCGGCGATTTTTTCTTTAACGGCGGGAAGGAGCGGAACGAGGCGTTCTTTGTTTCCTTTACCGCATATTCTAAGGAAATCGTTATGGTCGATATCTCCGACGTTAAGCGACAGGGCTTCAGAAATTCGCAAACCGCATCCGTAAAGTATTGTCAAAATGGCGACATCTCTGATCCCCTGCCACTTTTCTTTGGCGAAATCTCCGGCGACCTCCAGAAGATTTAAGGTTTGGTCGACATCTAATGCTTTGGGTAGCAATTTGTCTTTTTTGGGGGCAGAGACAACGGTTATGGATGTGTTGTTGATGATGTGGCATCGGTTAAGCCATTTGAAAAAACTTTTGAGCGTTGACAGCCGGCGCGCCGTCGATGTTTTGCTCAGATGATGCCGGTTTTGAGCACTTAAAAAAGCGCGAAAAGTGCGGATGTCAATCTGTTTGAGATCGTCAAGCTGCGGTAAGGCGCCGAGGTATTGGTGCCAAAAATTAAAAAAAGCGGCTAAATCGCGAGAATAAGCATCCAGCGTACAAGCTGAATAGCCCCGCTCGCCAACAAGCCAAGCTTGCCATTCGGAAATTAATTTAACGATTTCAGCCGTTGCGGCATATTTTATTTCCTGTTTCATAGAATTAATCTTAAGGCAAAAAGTTTAATAAACTCTTGCTTAAGATGTGTCTTTTTTGTGCGTAAATGACAATGAGGCTTTGAGCAAAGTAATAAAATTGTTATTTTAAACGGCAGAATGAAAGGATAAGATGATGCAGGTTGTCGGAGTGCTGCTGCCGCTGCCGTTTAGTGAGGCTTTTGATTATTATGCCGATGAAAGTATTCGGGCAGGTGTTTTGGTCAGAGTGCCTTTTGGGCACAAGATGGTGGTCGGTGTTGTGTGGGAAACCGATAAAAAGAGTGCTCTTGACAGTAAAAAAATCAAAAAGATTGTTGAGGTTTTGCCTTATCCGCCGTTAAAAAACGAGATGCGCCGGTTTATTGATTTTGTTGCTTCTTATAATATGGCTTTTCGGGGATTGGTACTCAAAATGGCGTTGAGTGTTAAACAGGTTTTTGATGATCCCAAAATACTCAAGTTTTATGAGTTGTCTGGAAAAACTCTCAGTGAGGCCGGACTGAAAAATTCTGATGCTCGCTGGCGGGTTATGGATTTTTTGAAAGTTGCACCGTTTAACCGACAAGAAATAGCCGCAGGTGCAGGGGTATCACCTTCGGTTGTCAAGGCTATGATTGATGCCGGCGTGCTCAAGGAAGTTCTTGTTGAATCCAAAAAGGAATATTTGCAGCCGATGTGTGGTTTTTGCAAAGTCAAATTGACAGAGGAACAACAAGAGGCGGCGGATGTTTTGTGTCGTAAAATTGAGTGCGGTTTCAGTGTGACCCTGTTGAACGGTGTAACCGGATCGGGAAAAACGGAGGTCTATTTTGAAGCGGTTGAAAAAGCTTTTGCCGCAGGCAAACAGGTGCTGATTATGGTGCCGGAAATAGGGCTGACGGCTCAGTGGCTGGGAAGGTTTGAAAAAAGGTTCGGTGTGCGGCCGGCAGAATGGCATTCGGCTTTGGGAATCAGGGAAAGAATCGATGTATGGAAAGCTGCGGTCAGGGGTGAGGCAAAAATTATTATTGGAGCCAGATCGGCGTTATTTTTGCCTTATTTGAATTTGGGATTGATTGTGGTGGATGAGAGCCATGATGCCTCATTCAAACAGGAAGATGCCGTTAATTATCAGGGGCGCGATATGGCCGTTGCGCGTGCCAAATATGAAAAAATTCCGATAATTTTATCAACGGCAACACCTGATTTGGAGACGATTTGCAATGTTGATGATGGCAAATATGATCAGGTTTGTTTGGAATCGCGTTTTGCCGGTGCGCAGCTGCCAGAAATCAAAATCATTGATCTGAAAAAAAATAAGCCGATCAAAGGAACATGGGGCGTATCTTGGTTGTCTCCGATACTTTGCGAAAAACTTAAAGCAAATTATGAACAAGGCGGGCAGAGCGTATTGTTTTTAAATAGAAGAGGGTATGCGCCGTTGGTCATATGTCGCGACTGCGGACATCGGATTCAATGTCCGAACTGCACGACATGGTTGACAGAACACAAAAATGCAGGGCGGTTGGTTTGCCATTATTGCGGTTATATGGTTGATATTCCGAAAGAATGCCCGTCGTGTCATTCTGAAGACGGCTTGACGGCTTGTGGTCCCGGAGTTGAGAGAATTGCCGAAGAGGTCAGATACCGGTTTCCACTAGCAAAAACGAGCATTTTGTCTTCTGATGTTGTCAGTAATTTCAAAGATGTACAAAAAATTATTAAAGAAATGGAAGATAGGAAAGTCGATATTCTTATCGGTACGCAGATATTGGCAAAAGGGCATCATTTTCCTGAATTGACGCTGGTGGGAATCGTCGATGCTGATTTGGGGCTGATGGGAAGTGATCTGCGGGCGGCGGAACGGACGTATCAACTGTTGTCGCAGGTGTCCGGCCGTGCCGGCAGAGGTGCTAGAAAAGGAGAGGTTTATTTGCAGACCTTGTATCCGGAAAATGCGGTATTAAATGCTTTGATTAAAGGAAACGCGGAAGGATTTTATTCTTTGGAAAAACAAAGTCGTCGGATTCTGAAGATGCCGCCTTTCGGAAAGCTAGCGGCGATTATTGTGTCGGGAACACGCCGTGAGGAGACTGAAAGAACGGCTATTTTGCTTGGACAATGCGCTTTTAATGACGGCAAAATATCGACGCTTGGTCCGGCGCCGGCGCCGTTATTTGTTTTGCGCGGCAAGTATCGTTATCGTTTGTTGTTGAAGACGGATAAGAATATTAAAATTCAAGACGTCATAACGAATTGGCTTAAAAAGGTCAAAGTTCCGGCGGCGGTGCGGATAGAGGTTGATATTGATCCTTATTCGTTTTATTAAATTTTGTTAATAAAAAAGAAACCAATTAATTGTAGACTGCAACAGTTAATCGGATAGAGCGAAAGTTGTTGTAAATTGAAAAAAAATTCAAAAAGTAAAATTGCCCGAATTTATTCGACTGCTTTGTATGAAGCTGCCGAAAGTTCTGGAAATCTTGATGAGGTGCTTGACGACACGC